>NZ_JBEHFR010000022.1:0-36609 GCF_040225635.1 Corynebacterium sp. KPL2830
CGTCGTGCCACACTAGTCATTCTGGCTTATCTCCTTATGCAGGTTGGGAACCTACACACAAACCATTAGACACTCTCACCAATGTCATGATGCCTTCCTGCAAAAATCTCTCCATCAATTCGATAATCATGCCCTGAAGTAGTTGGGTCACAGATCGCTTCTCCACGAACAAATCCGTAGCCACCCTCAGGAAGATTCTTAGAGGTTTCATCTACTGTCTCATAAGCAAATCCGAGATGTTCTTCTTGAAGCCTGATCTTTGCTTTTAAAGGAAGAAACCCAGTTCCAGTACACCGGACATGCAATCCATAAGAGAGAATTCCTCCGGCTTCTACCTGGGGATTCGCAAATGTTCCAGTGCATACACCTGCATTCAAAGAGCGAGTTGATATTCCATCATTCGATGTTTCCTCATCAAGCGTAAAAGTAAAGCTATCTCCAGGCTTCACCTCAGCCCGAGGTGATGCGCCTTCTGATATCTCAGTCGAAGTAGCAGATGCTAGCGGGCAAGAGAGGGCGAGGGCAGAAAGAACAGTTGCAACGACAGTACAAGTTGACCTGGTTTTAATTCTCATAAAAGTGATTATGTGGGTGGATAAAGAAGTCTGCAACACTTTGAAATAGAAATCCGACTAACGAATCTGGAGAATTAGCGCCCCTTTTTTCTGTTCGCGCTCGAGCTTGCGGCGTTGTTGTCGGGTCAGCGGTTGCGGAGTGGGGGTTTCGGCTGCGGCGACAGGTGGCAGAAAGCGGGGTAAGGTGTGAGCACCTGAGCGATTTAAGCGCCTTGCCCAACCCAAGCACCCCCGCACCGCGTCTTCAATCGCTTAGAAAGCCACACAGCGCGTCGTAGGCGACAGCACCAAGAGGAGCTGGCGCAGGCGCATGAGCAAGCCACGCTGAAGCTGCGTACCCCCAGAGAGGAGGTAGCTGACGCGGCTCGTGTCGTTAGAGAGATGACTCGTGATCTCCGGGCGGGGCGCGAGTTTTACGTCAGTGATGAGCACCAGGAGTTAGTGCTTGCGGTGCGTGAGTTTGCCGAGCTTATGGATAAAAATGCGCGTCGTTCTGCTGCCCCTGCTGGCTTGAATCGTGCCGCCCGGAGGGCAAAGAAAAAGCGCCGGCGCTAATGCCGGCGCTCGATTTTTGAGAAAAAGTTTTTAATTTTTCCCGCAAAAACCCCTGACAAACGAAAAGACCCCAACACCGAAGTGTTAGGGTCTTTTCTAGCTATATTCTTCAATATGGAGCGTACCACGTAGACGCCCGTGACTGCGAGTGGGACAAGCAGCGCGCCGGAATCGTGTCCGGAGAAATGAAATAACCCCCGCCTAACCCGCGGGTTAAACGGAAAATGTGTTGTTTCCGGTGTGCAGCCTCGATAAATGGGCTTTAAGGGGTAACGTTCGCTTCGGCTTGTGCTACTAGGCCATCAAGCATGAGGTCTATGAGGCGTGGGGTAAGCGCGTCTGGAGTAAACGAGGTCTTGGGCTCTATCGGGATGGGGCGGGTGACTATCCCGAGTCCTATGTGAAAATCCAGCGCATTAAGGTTTTCTGGACACAGGTGTGCCTTTTTGGCGGCGTCCAGCAGCTTGTCGTAGGTGCTGATTAATTCCTCGGCGCGCCTTTCAATGATGCGGTCCTTTTGTTTCCTCGTCTCCGGATCGCGCATGGCATCTTCATAAATTGCTTGGGCGAGGGTTGCTAGCTGCAAAGATCCTATGGAATGGACGGTGGTGCGCCACGCGGTGCGTGCATCGCTGGCAAATTCCGCACTGTGGGCATCGATGATTGTGGCGATATCGGCCGTTGCCTGCGCGCTTACCGCGTCGAGGAGCTCGATGCGCTCGGGGAAGTGTCGAGTGGCCGTGGCTACGCCCACTGAAGCGGCCTTCGCAATGGTCCGCATGGAAATTCCAGGCCCCTCACTGGTGAGTAGTTGCCTGGTTGCGGTGACTATTGCCGCACGATTATTGGCTGCATCTTGTCTCATGGTTGACATCTTAACAAATGGAACACTATGTTCTATTTAAGTAACTGAAATACAGTGTTCCAGATAAGGGGATTGTCATGAGTTCTACTGCGACTCACTCGCGGCAAAACACGACCGTAAAAATCTTCGCCGCCGTGATTGGGGTACCAATCGTTATCGGGCTGATGTTATTTGCTTTCCTTGCCCCAACTTTTCTTCCGGGCCGCAAGGCGTGCCCGTTGCTGTGTCCGGACCAGAGCAGATGATCAAGCACATGACCGATAAAGCAGGCGAGGGCGGACCCGATATAAGGGTGTATGAATCCGACGCGGATGTGCGCGATGCGATTGAAAACCGAGACGCGGTAGGTGGGCTGGTTATCACCCCATCGGGAGCACACACCTATACGGCCTCTGGCAACGGTGCTGCCTACACAGAGATGGTGAACCAATTAGGTAAGTCACTTGAGGCACAAGGCATGGAGATTTCTACCGAAGACCTTGCACCGACGTCGGAGGAGGATCCGCAAGCTAATGGCATCGCACTGCTGGGGCTGCCTTTGGCCTTTGGCGGCATCGTTTCCGCAGTCATTGCCACCTTTGTTTTCCGCCGCCGCAAGTGGGCCAAGTTTGTAGTACTCGTCGGTATCGCCGCAGTGGGATCGCTCGTGGCCACGTGGATGCTGCACACCGTGTACGGCACGTTAATTGGCAATTTTGGCATGGAATGGTTGGCCATCGCGCTGGGTATTCTTTCCACCTCATTGCTCACGGCGGGTCTAGCTGCGGTGATCGGTACCGCAGGTGTGGGAATTGGCGCGGTGCTTACTATCTTCCTTGGCAACCCACTCTCGGGCCTAGCCACCGGACCATGGTTGCTCCCTGCTGGCTGGGCCACCTTGGGGCAGTGGATGCCCATTGGCGCTACGGGGTACCTCGTGCGTTCCTTGTCCTATTTTGATGGCCAAGGCGCTGGACACGCGTGGTGGGTATTCGCGGCCTGGATAGCAGTAGGCTTCGCATTACTCATGTGGGACCGGTCTGCCAGCGCTACAGAATCGAGTGCGGGCCAGGTGAGCTCGGAAAGTTAGTAGCGCTCGCGGCGGCGCTTTTTCAGCTTGGCGTAGTGGTCCGGCTTGGAATCGCCGTAGCGGGAGCGGCTGCGCAGCTCGGTGGCAAGAGGTGCGGGATCGGTGTTGGCAGCGGCAGTGGTATCGGCGTCGGAGCCAGGTTCGCCGTTGGCGGAGGGGCTGGAGGTGGGGGCATCGGCAAGCGATTCCGCATCCGCATCGAGGGCCTGCATGGCGGCTTCTTCTTCGCGCAGGCGGCGGCGCTCGCGGATCTCGGACCAAATAAAGTAGCCCAAACCCAGCGGGGCCATGATGCCAAAGGCAATCCACTGGTAGCCGTAGGAGAGGTGGTTGCCGCGGTCGAGCTGCGGGATGGGCATGGCGTTGAGGACGCCCGGCTGATCCTCGGAGAGCTGGATATAGTCTTGGCCTAAGTCAGCACCGATAAGCGAGCCCACCTGCTCGGTGTGGATGGAATAGACTTGCTGGTAGCCCTCCTGCGTGATGGGGGCGGTTTTGTGCTCGGCCTCATTCGAGCGCACCATGCCGGTAATCGTTATCTCTTCGGAGGGGGCAGGCGGAATATCCGGCACCGCATTGCCCTCCTCAGCGCTGACCCATCCGCGGTTAACCAGCATGGTCAGGCCCGCATCGGTGCGGAAAGGAACCAAGGACTGATAGGACGGGCCGGAACCGGCGGGGCGCAGGCGAAGCAGCACCTCATCCTCGGGCAGGTAGTGGCCCTTCAGAGTGGTGCGGGACCATTCATCGCCAGATATGGCTCCATCAGCGTCCACGACCTGGTCAATCGGCTGCGGATCGGCTTCGTAGGCGTGGGTGATGTTTTCATTGCGTTCCACAATGTCATCGTCCTTTCCCAATTGCCATGGGGCAAGGACACTAAAGGCCAGGTAGGAAAATGCCACCACGAAAAGCAGCATGAGCACCCAGCCAGGCTTGAGGAACGTCTTTAGCATGCCCCCAAGTCTAGTCGTGGTTTTCGCGAATCCAATCCAGCAGGCCGGGGACGGCGGCTTCGATATTCTTGCGCGCGGTTTCGAAGTCTTCTTCGGTGCCGTAGTAGGGGTCTGCGACCTCTGCGCCTTCCGAAGAATTGGGATCGAAGCTGCGCATCAGCCGAACCTTGGCGGGGTCGATGCCCAGATCGATGAGCGAATCATAGTGCCCGGAGTCCATCGCGATGAAGAGATCGGCGTCCATGTGCTCTTCGCCCAATTTGGATGCGCGGTGGGAGGCCCCATCGTGTCCGGCGCGGCGCAGTTCTGCCACGGCCCGCTCATCCGCGCCTTGCCCCACGTGCCAGCCGCCGAGCCCGCAGGAATCCACGGTAGCGAGGAGATCGAGCATGTCATCTTCCATTTCATCGCGAACGATGATTTCGGCCATGGGCGAGCGGCAAATATTGCCGGTGCACACAAAGACGAGGTAGAGACCCGAGTGAGAAGAAGATTCAGTCATGCGAAAACCCTTTGCGCAGATAGTACTGTAGTGCGGGAGACAGGATATAGCACTAGCGTAATTTACAAGAATCGAGCATAAAGGAGTATCCCCATGTCTGCTGTGCGAGTGGGCGATGTGCGCCGTGTTTTGGACCAGGCCTACCCGCCCCATTTGGCCGAAAAGTGGGATGCCGTAGGCCTTATTTGCGGCGATCCCGCAGACGAGGTGCGCACCGTTGCCTTTGCTTTGGACTGCACCCAAGAGGTTGCGGACCGCGCGGTTGAGCTCGGCGCGGATATGTTGGTAGTCCACCACCCGCTGCTACTGCGCGGCGTGGAATCAGTGGCGGCCGATACGCCCAAGGGCAAGGTTGTCCATACCCTGATTAAAAATGGCGTGGCGCTTTTTGCCGCCCACACCAACGCCGATAAGGCCCGGCCAGGGGTTAACGATAAGCTCGCGGAGCTCGTGGGCATTACTCCGGGGCGGCCCATCGTGCCGGAGGTCCCAGAGACCATCGATAAGTGGGGAGTGCATATTCCTGCAGGCAGTGCGGAGCAGGTAAAGCAGGCGCTTTTCGATGCCGGGGCGGGCCACATCGGCGCCTATTCTCACTGCTCCTTCGATATCGCGGGCGCAGGCCAATTCAAACCGGAAGAGGGCGCGGACCCAGTAGAAGGGGACATCGGCAAGCTGCATCGCGGCGACGAGGTACGGGTGGAATTTGTGGCTCCCGCCTCGTTGCGGGCCACGCTGATTGCGGCGCTGCACGAGGCGCACCCGTATGAGGTGCCCGCCTATGACATTGTGGAAACGGCCGGAAGCGGCAACCTTGATACCGCGCTGGGCCTGGGGCGCTTGGGCGAGCTGCCCCGCGAGATGACCCTGCGGGAGTTTACGCAGCAGGTGGCCAATGCCCTGCCCGAGACCGCGTGGGGCATCCGGGCCGCCGGCGACCCAGAACAGACTGTGCGCACCGTGGCGGTTTCGTCCGGCGCCGGGGATTCCTTCCTGGCAGCTGCGTCAAAGCTGGGCGTCGATGTCTATGTCACCTCCGATCTGCGCCACCACCCGGTGGACGAGCATTTGCGCGCCGGGGGACCGGCCGTCATCGATACGGCCCACTGGGCCAGCGAATTTCCCTGGACGGCGCAAGCAAGCGATATCGTAGAAGCAGCATTAGAACTAGATACGGAAATTATTAGCCTGCGAACTGATCCGTGGACTATCTCCGCGCACCCAAAGGAGTCATAAGTGAAACTATCGCAAGAACTACAGCCGGTACTGCTGGAATTGGCCAACCTGGAACGCTCGCAAGGCATTGGCGGGGAAAAAGAGCTGCCAGAAAAGGTCGAGTATGACAAGGCACAACAGGAACACAAGCGCTTGCTCGATGCCTCCGGTTCCGCGCAGATGGCAGTCGATGACATGGAAAATGAAATCCTGCGCATCCAGGCCGATGAGCGCAAGCTGCGTCGGCGCGAACGCGATGACAAGCGCCAGCTCGGCGCCGAATTGGATACCGAAAAGCGCAAGGACATCGAGCACGATCTCTACGCCACCAAGTCCCGCATCGCGGATTTGATGAGTGAGCTGCAAGAAGCCCACAACGAGATCCACGCGCTGCGCTCCAACTTGGACGTCCACGGCGCGCGCGTCTCGGATTCCGAGCGCAAGCTGGACATGCTGCGCCGCGCCGCCGACGCCGCCCAAGAGGCCGCGGATAACCAGCCCGACCCCGCCGTGCGCATTGCGGATTTGCGCGAGCAGTTGCCCTCCGATGTCCTCGAGGAATACGACGCGCAGCGGCAAGAAAACGGCGTCGGCGCAGCGCAGTTTAAGGCCAACCGGGCCTGCGGTGGCTGCTTTATCGTCTTGCCACCCGCCGATAAAAATGCCGTACGCAATGCGCCTGCCGATGAGTTGCCGCAATGCAGCGACTGCGGTTCCTACCTGGTGCGCCTGGCATCATGAAAGTCATCGTCTACGCCGATGGCGGCTCCCGCGGCAATCCTGGAGTAGCCGGTTCAGGCACCGTCGTTTATGCCGCGGATGGCACAACCATCCTGCGCGAAATCGTCTATGTGGTAGGCACCAAGGCCACCAATAATGTGGCCGAGTACCACGGCTTATTGCGCGGGCTCGAGGCCGCCTCCGAGCTCGGTGCCAGTGAGGTGGAGTTCTATATGGATTCCAAGCTCGTCGTGGAACAGATCAACGGGCGCTGGAAAATCAAGCATCCGGATATGCAAAAGCTGGCCCTTAAGGCCCGCACGCTTATCGACGGCTTTTCTTCCTTCAGCCTCGAGTGGGTCCCGCGCGCGAAAAACAAGGTGGCGGATGCGCTATCCAATGACGCGATGGACGCGGCCGCGGCGGGGCACAAGGTGGGCATCGTCAAGAGCGAGACCGACGAGCCTGCCGCCGAATCCTTGTCCGATGCCGCGCCAGCTAAGGGCGAGCAGGAATGGGATACCTCCGCGCCGCACCCTTCCGACTGGCTGGGCGAGCGCGGCGATACAACCCGGTTCATTCTGCTGCGCCATGGCCAAACCGAAATGTCTGCCGCCAAGCAATACTCTGGCCGCGCCAATCCGGAGCTTACGGAACTGGGTAAAAAGCAGGCGCTGGCCGCCGCGCAGGCCCTTGCCGGTACCACCATCGACGCCATCGTGTGCTCGCCGCTTAAGCGCTGCCAAGAAACGGCGGCCGCAGTCGCGCATGGCCGCGATATCGGCGTAGTGACCGAAGAGGGCCTGAGCGAGGTGGACTTTGGCGAGTGGGAAGGAAAGACCGCGGCCGAAGCGCACCGGCGCGACCCTGAGATCCACGAGCAATGGCTCCACGATGCCGCTACACCGTGCCCCGGCGGGGAGTCGCTGCAGGCCGTCAACCGCCGCGTGCGGGCTGCCCGCAAGGAATTGCAGCGGCGCTATAGCGGCAAGACGGTGCTGATTGTCAGCCACGTCAACCCCATCAAATCCTTCCTCTGCCAGGCCCTAAACGCAGGACCTGCCACCTTCCAACACCTGTTTTTGGATCTGGCGGCGCTATCGGATGTCGAGTTCTGGGACGGCGGCTCTATGGTGCATGGATTCAACGATGTGGGACACCTGGAGGGGCTGCGCTAGACTAAGGAGCGCGAATGAGCCGGCCGGGCGATCGCGTCGCCGCAAACGGGCAGCGTTGGTGCTGCTACGTGGGCGCCGAGGAAAGTCCGGACTCCACAGAGCACGGTGGTTGCTAACGGCAACCCGGGGTGACCCGCGGGCAAGTGCAACAGAAAGTAGACCGCCTTGTGCCTCCACTTGTGCTTCGGCCCAAGTTGGGGACACAAGGTAAGGGTGAAACGGTGCGTTAAGAGCGCACCAGCATCGTCAGCGATGGCGGTGGCTGGGTAAACCCCACCGGGAGCAAGGCATCACGGCCCTGCCACGTTGCAGGGCCCGATCAGGCGTTTTAAGGCTGCTCGCTCGAGCCTGAAGGTAGCTGCTGGAACCAACTGGCAACGGTTGGTCTAGATGGATGTTCGCCGCGCGGCGTTCCGTTTAATGGGGCGCCGTGGTTAGACAGAATCCGGCTTATAGGCCGGCTCATTCGCCCTTAATCTTCTACTTTGGCTGGCTCGCCTGCGGCCAGCTTCACCAGCAGGAAGCCATCGTCTGCTAGATCCGCCGCGAAGTTTTCCGCGCGGTTGCTGGGGACATAAGCAATAACGGCTCCAGATAGCCCCGCGTGCGCCGAGCGCGCGGCCACCGCGCCGCGGACCGTGACTAGCTCCGCGAGTTTTTCTGCGGAATCGAAGCCATAAATATTGGTCAGCGAGGCCTGCGATTGCAAGACAATGGGGAAAAGCTCGTTGCGGCGGTGCGAGCGCAGGTAGCGCACAAAGTTCTCCACGCGGGAGGTCTCTTCCTCATAAAATGCCATCCACTCGGTAGCCGCATTGATGCTGGGGCGGCCCTCCTCGCCGTAGACCTTGTGCACTGCTTTGAGCCACTCCACCACGCGCTGTTGTGCATCGGGCAATAAGCGCAGCGACTCTGTGCCGAAGGAATGACAGGCATCATCGATAAATTGCTGGCGTTGGCGGATGGCGTCAATTGCCTGCGACTGCTCTTCCGCAGTGTTCCCGGGCACCGCCACCGCGAAGGCCACCACGTCTTGGTCCACGACGTGGGGCGCATGGGTGACCGAGCCATCGGCATAGTCGATGATGCACACACCGTCGCCACTGCTGCGCAGCGCGGCGGTGTGGCGCGCGCGTAGGGCGGGCTTATGGGCAAAGGTGGTTACCGCCTGGGTGCAGACATCCGCAACGCGCACGCGCAAGGGAGCGTCGAGGTTGTCTGTTGGGCCCATTAAGGCAAGCGCTACGGCAACATCCGCCGCCGATGCGGCGCCTAAGCCGATATCGTTGGGGATATCGCTCACGATGGTGATATCCGCCCCAGCCGTCTCCCTGGACAGTAACTGGCGGTTGACCATGGTGTGTACGATGCCGCCGATGCGCGCGGCCAGCCCACCTTCTGGTGCGGGCGGAATGACCGGTTGCCCCTCCGAATCCGTCGTGGGCTGTTGCGCCGCAGCGAGCGCAGCCACCTCCTGGAGGCCAATGGAATCGTGCGCAGGCTCCCCAATTGCCGGCACGTAGTGGACGGAAACGATACCATCCGTGCGCGAACTGACGGCCGCAGCCGCGCGGAGATCCGACAGGCTTGCGGCGACGATGCCTCCATAATGATCGATATGCTCACCAATGAGCGGCCAGGTCGCGGGCGCGCTGGCGACATGGGTGGGCTCCGTTCCCACAATAGAGGCGTGTTGTTGTGCAACGCGCTCAGCGATAGGGGACTTAGGCGTCGACCACAGTGGCATGAAGGCAAAAGCTCCTTTTCCAATTCGGCGGATAAAAATCACGCGGCTACGTGGCGCGGGCTAGCGCCATGGACAAAGTAGCCGATAAAGCGGCTCCCTTGCTCTGCTTGACGGTGCAAGGGAGGCATGAAAAGAAATACTGCCCTCATATTCTAGCGGGCGCGTGTTTTCATGCATGGGTAGTGTGGGCACCAACCACAGGCGGGCAGCGCACACGTGCTGTCCAAAGTATATAGACGAAAGGGACTACCGTGGCGACTACAACAGATGAGAAGTGGTATTACGACCCTTCCACCAAGGAAGTCAGCAAGGGCAAAGTATCCGGCTGGGAAAACCGCATGGGGCCTTATGACACCCGCGAAGAGGCCGAGCACGCCATAGAAATCGCGCGCGCCCGCACCAAGGCAGCCGATGCTGCAGATAAAGAAGATGATGGCTGGGACTAGTTAACTTCCCAACCACCATCTAGCAGCTACCAATACGGCCTAACGCGCCATAACTGGTGCCGCTGACGCGCGCTACTTCTTCAGCTTCTTGCGCAGCGGCTTAAACGCGGCCTTGATGTCTTTGAAAGACTCGTTGTAATCATCCAAGGCGGCTAGGCCGATGGCGCGTTCGCGCTGGTACAGCAGGCCGTAACCAAAGGTATCTTCCCCGCGGCGGTGCGAAGTGTGGGCCAGTTCTAGCAATTTATCCCGCGAGGTAACCGAGTCTTGGAAATCCCCCAAGACCGATTGCATCTTCTTGCAGGCCTTGTATAGGCGCTTGGTCTTTAGCTTCGTCGCGGAACCGGCTGCTTCTGCTGCGTAACGCAGTTTCTTGGCAGCCTTGCGCATATCGTGGAAATAATCCTCGCGCTCGTGCAGCGAAAGCTCCGCGTTATCCCAATTGTCCACGGCCTTCTTATGCCGCTTGACTAGCTTCTTATAGGCCTTTTCCAAGTGGCGTGCCATGACGGCATCGACGTCCTCGGCTTCCGCATCGCCGGTGGAAGGTGACTTTTCCGTCTTCTTTTCAGCGGTCGATTCTTCCTCTGCGGGGTGCGTTTCCGCGGATTCATCGGCTGAACTTTCGGCTGCAACCTCAGACGTATCCCCGTCCCCGTCCGCGTCCACGGTAGCGGAATCGTCCTCGCCGTCGGCATCTTCTGCAGATTGGGCACCGGCCGTTGGGGGATCAGCCAGTAGGCGGTCGAGGGACTCGAGCAATTCGAGGTATTCCTCAGAATTTAGCGCGGCGATAACCCTGCGGTGCGCCCGGCGGTAGGCGGTGCCCATGTCGCGGGAGATGTGTTCGCGGGTGGCGGCATCTAAGGTATCGGAGTCCTCGGACTCCAAGAGCTCTTGCCAGCGCTCTTCCACGACCTCTGCATCGCGGGCTACGCCCAAAATGCCGGCGAGCTCTTTGAGATCAGCTTCGATCTTCTCAATCTGCGGGCCGACAACAATGCCGTGAAAAGTCTGCAGGTGGCTGCGCAGTTCGCGAGTGGCCACGCGCATTTGGTGCACCGAGTCCCACTCATCGCGGCGAACTCGCGGATCATAATCAATGAGCTTGTCGCGGTTAGCCTGCAGAGCTGCAATCACTGCGGCGGTCGGGGAATCCTCGTCAACGTCTGGGGTAACGAGAGCGGGAGGGAGGGGAGCGTTGTTGTAGGAATCTCCCAAAGCTGACTTCAACTTAGACGGGGACGAAGAAACGCGAGCCCCGGCGCCGATGAGAAGAGAGGTCGCGCGGCGGATGAACTGGCTTCCTTCTTCAGTGCCTGGAAGCTCACCGGCCAGCTCCACTTCCCATTCGCGCCAGGATTGCTGCTGCCCGCCGGGCAAGAAAGAAAAGGCGGTGACATGGTCATCGCAGAATTCCGCGACCGGATTATTGTGCTCGTCCGCAAGCAGCATCTCGGTGCGGTTATTATCCACCTGCGCAATGGGGCTTAACTCGTTGTGGCGAACGATGGAGCGCACCTGCTGTACCAACTCTTGGGGTACCTCGTACTTGCCGTCTACTGGGTCTCCTAATTCGGCATGGATCTCGGTCCGGCCACCCTCGCTGGGGATTTTGATGTGCCAGCCATCGTCATTGCCGCCGGTGCGGCGGCGTAAGGTGATTTTGGCGTGAGTTAGGCGCAAATCTTCCGTGTCGTAATAAATGGCGGATAGAGCGTGGTGGCGCGTTTCTGCAACATGGTCAACGGATTCGAGTCGAGTGAGTTCAGGCAGTTGAGTCGATTCTGCTACGGCGAATTTCGCTTCTACTTCCAGAAAAGTCTGTGTTGACATTCACATACCCTTAAGCTTTTACAACAATTAATTTCACCTGTGATCCTACCCGTGACGAGCAGCACGCGCCTGAAAAATTTCGCAGCGTTTGCTGTGCGCACGGGTAGAAATGTGCCGCCGACACCATGAGGCTGAAAGCAGACAGGGGAGGCCACGGAGCAAGGGCTGCCGGTATTAAGAATCGATGCCAGTGGCAGGCCCACCCAAGTGAGACTTATCCGCAGCCGTGATGCCATCAGTGATGCCATGCAGACTATTCATGGATAGCGAGGATGTGGTCAGGTTGGGAAATAGGCGGTCTCGGGTTTCCTCGGCATGATCGGTGCGGGCCTGGAGTGCAGGTAGCGTCTGGGTGGCGATGAGCTCAGCGTGATGGCTGCAATAGGGAGACTCATCGAGTTTTTCTTCGATGCCGTCTTCATTGGCCAGCTCCAGCAGTTCCCCGATCCGAGCGGCATAGGAAAGCCGGAAGCTACGGCGATAGGACGCGGTGGTCTGTGTCGCGCGTGCAAACTCGGCACCTTCACTATTGCGCATGTACCAATCGCATTGGCGGTTCAGCGAGGAAAACAGAGCGGCGCAGTGGGCGGCGTCTTCGGGCGCGCCGATGATGCAGGCAAGGCCCTTTTCGTGGATGAGGAGGGTGGTGCATCCATTGGCATTGGCGATGGTGCCTAACAAGGTGACCTGATGCTTGATATATGGCGGGTGAACGTGCACGCGGTGGGAAATGAGGCGGGGCTGGTCCACGGTTAAGAGATCCTCGATGCGGTATTTCTGCTGCAGCGACTGGGCCTTAGAAATAAGCACCTCTGCCTCTTCTGCAAAGGTCGTGGATTCGGCCTTGCGCAATAGCCCCAAGACCTTGTGGCGGATTTTATCCTGCTTGTCGCTAGAGCCATCGGCTTGACTGAGCTCGCCGCCGGCCAAAAGCTCGGTATCGCGCAAACGCGGCAGGTGCACCAGCTCTTTCATGATGGCGCGCAGCTTATCGCGGGGAATGAAATTTTCTTGCGGTGCTTCTAATTGCAGCCACGCTTTGCGCAGCGCGGGTGAGGTGATGCGGGCAGGTACGTGCGGGCTAGCGCGGTAGATGAAGGGATAGGAATAAGCGCCCAGGACGTGGCGTAAATCGTCCGGGGACCACCCGTATTGGGCGGCAGTAACTACGGCATCGATAACGCTGGCAGAAAGTTCATCAACGTGGGAGGTCATACTAGTTTCTTCCTTCAGAAAGCTTGTACAGGTGTTCGCTTGCCCCACTAGCAAAGCACGTGCACGAAGCCGTACCTGCTGCATTAACCCCCGCTTGCTACCCCCTGAATACTCTGCCGACCTGCGAATCTGACCATGTGGAAATTGACTAATGAACTGCACACTGGCTAGCGGTGAGCCGGTAAGGTTTAGGGCATGAATAGCCAACACGAATTCGTCTTACGCACCGTTGAGGAACGCGATATCCGCTTTATCCGCTTGTGGTTTACGGATATCATGGGCGCCCTCAAATCCGTAGTGATGAGCCCCTCCGAACTCGAATCCGCCTTTGAGGAGGGGATTGGCTTTGATGGCTCGTCGGTAGAGGGATTTTCCCGCATCTCTGAATCAGACACCATTGCGCTGCCGGATCCCTCCACCTTCCAAATCCTGCCCTTTGATGACAACGAGCCGGACCTGCAAACGGCGCGCATGTTCTGCGATATTGCGCAGCCAGACGGCCAGCCCTCCGTGGTAGATCCGCGCCATATCCTGCGCCGCCAGGTCACCGAGGCCGCCAATGATGGATTTACCTGCATGGCCTCGCCAGAAATTGAGTTCTACCTGCTGGAACACAGCAAGGAACTGACAGACCTGGTCCCCACCGATAATGGCGGGTATTTCGACCAAGCGAC
This sequence comes from Corynebacterium sp. KPL2830, assembly GCF_040225635.1. Lineage (NCBI taxonomy): Bacteria > Bacillati > Actinomycetota > Actinomycetes > Mycobacteriales > Corynebacteriaceae > Corynebacterium > Corynebacterium sp. KPL2830. The sequence goes on from NZ_JBEHFR010000022.1 coordinate 13,554, forward strand.
GCACGATACCGCGCCGCTATTCCGCCGCCGCGCCATGCTTGCGCTGGAATCACTCGGCATCGCCACCGAATTTAGCCACCACGAAACCGCGCCGGGCCAGCAGGAAATCGATCTCCGCCACGCCGACGTGCTGACCATGGCGGATAATATTATGACCTTCCGGCGGGTTATTAAGCAGGTGGCCACGGATTCCAATGTGCGGGCAACGTTTATGCCCAAGCCCTTTGAGGATCTCCCGGGCTCAGGAATGCACACGCACTTTAGCCTGTTTGAAGGCCAGTCCAACGCCTTCCACGATCCGGACGATGAATTTTCGCTCTCGCACACCGCCAAGCAGTTTATTGCCGGGATTTTGGAGCACTCTACGGAGATGAGCCCCATTATCAACCAGTGGCCCAACTCCTATAAGCGGCTGATGTTTGGCAATGAGGCGCCGGGCTCGGTCACGTGGGGCGTGCAGAACCGTTCCGCCCTGGTGCGCGTGCCTACATACCGCCTGACCAAGGAAGAATCGCGCCGGGTGGAAATCCGGTCCATTGATGCCTCCATGAACCCATACCTGGGCTATGCCGTCATCCTTGCCGCAGGGCTGCGGGGCATCCGGGAGGGCTATGAATTAGACGAGCCTGCAGAAGACGATGTCCACCAGCTCACCCACCGGGAACGCCGCGCCATGGGGTATAAGGATCTGCCCTCCAGCATGGATCAGGCCCTGCGCGAGTTTGAAAAGTCCGAATTTATGGCGGAGGTCTTGGGAGAGCATGTCTTCGAGTTCTTCTTGCGCGCCAAATGGGAAGAATGGCGCGATTACCAGCGCCAAATTACGACAGTCGAGCTGCGCAACAACCTGAACTTCTAGGAGAATAATGCGTCCTGCCACGGTGCCTTCGCCGGCGTCGCTGGGCCTTAGCCGGTCCCATGCCGCACAAGACTTAGAACAACTGGGATGGAATAACCCGGAGTCCGTTGACCTTTTATGGACGCTGGCTGCGGTCGGTGATCCAGATTTGGCCCTTAATAACCTCGTGCGCATTTACGAACAGGCCCCGGAGCTCGATGCGGAAATCCGCAGCAATGAGCAAGTGAGGGTGCGTCTCCTCGCCCTCTTGGGTGCGTCGACGGCGTTTGGGGATCACCTTGCCGCCCACCCGGAGCTGTGGGAGGAGCTGAAAAAGCCGCTCCCGGAGCCAGAAGAGATGCTCACCAGCTTGCTTGAAACGGTGGGGGCGCAGCCGGCAACGTTTGCCGCAGAGCTCGATGCTCCGGATCCAGCGAGGGACGATCTCAGCGCGCCGGGTACGTACCGCGCGAGCGAGGGCGAGCATAAAAAGGAGATGCGGACCCAGTACCGCACGCTGATGATGCGGCTTGCCGCGCACGATGTGGCGGGTACCTTCCACTCCCGCAAGGGGCAATCCCGCCCGCAGCCGGAGGTAAGCTTCCGGCAGGTCACCACGCTGACTACGGCGCTTGCCGATGCCGCCCTCACGGCCTCCCTTGCCGTTGCGGTGCGCAAGATCTACGGCGACGATCCGCTCGATGCACAGCTTGCGGTAATGGCGATGGGCAAGTGCGGTGCCGGGGAGCTGAACTATATCTCCGACGTGGACGTCATCTTCGTCGGCAGCGAGGCAACTCCCAAGGCCACCCGGCTCGCCGCGGAGTTTAACCGGATTGGGTCGACGACATTTTTTGATGTCGATGCGAACCTGCGGCCAGAGGGTAAGTCTGGGGCGCTGGTGCGCACGTTGGATTCGCACGTGACCTACTACCGCCGGTGGGCAGAAACCTGGGAATTCCAGGCGCTGCTCAAGGCGCGGGCGATGACCGGTTACCTGCCGCTGGGAGAGGATTACTTGGAGCAAATCCGGCCGATGGTCTGGACGGCCTCGCAGCGCGATTCCTTCGTGGAAGACGTCCAAGCCATGCGCCGGCGCGTATTGGATAATGTGCCGGATGAGCTCAAACATCGCGAGCTCAAGTTGGGCGTCGGTGGGCTGCGCGATATTGAATTCGCGGTGCAATTGCTCCAATTGGTGCACGGGCGTTCCGATGAATCTCTGCGCGCGCTGTCGACAGTGGATGCCCTCGACGCGCTTATCTCCGCCGGCTACGTGGGCCGCGAAGACGGCACGCAGCTCATCGAGGCTTATGAATTCTTGCGCCTTTTAGAACACCGCCTGCAATTGGAGCGCTTCCGCCGCACGCACACGCTGCCGGCAGACGATGATGAAGCGGGCCTGAACTGGCTCGCGGTAATTTCAGGGTTTTCCCCGCAGGGCACTAAGTCTGCAGTGCAGGGCATGCTTGCGCATTTGCGGCGCATCAGAATGCGCATTTCTGAGTTGCACTCGCGCTTGTTTTATCGCCCGCTGCTCAATTCCGTGGTGACCATGTCCGCCGATGAGCTCAAACTTTCGCCGGAGGCGGCAAAGCTGCAGCTTGCGGCATTGGGGTATAGCTCGCCGGTACGTGCCTTCGAGCACCTGACCTCTTTGGCATCCGGTACCTCCCGCAAGGCACGCATTCAAGCCATCTTGCTGCCGACCTTGATGGAATGGCTGGCAGACACCGCCGATCCAGATATGGGGTTGCTCAATTACCGCAAGCTATCTGAGGCCGCCCGGGATAAGTCGTGGTTCCTGCGCATCCTGCGGGATGAGGGGATCGTCGGCCAGCGCTTGATGCATATTCTGGGAACCTCGCCATTTACCGCGGACCTTATCATCAGCGCCCCGGATTCGGTGAAGCAGCTTTCCGATGGCGCGACCGGTCCCAAGTTGCTCGAAACTAAGCCGGAGCAGGTGTCTAAGGCGCTGGTTAATTCCAGCAAGCGCCATGCGCACCCGGATAAGGCGGTGGCGGTCGCGCGCTCGCTGCGCAGGGTGGAGCTGGCGCGCATCGCCAGTGGCGATCTCTTAGGGATTATCCCCGTTGAGCAGGTATGCCAAGAGCTGTCGACTATCTGGAACGCGGTATTGGAAGCCGCCCTCCGCGCGGAGGTACGGGCCTGGCGGAATGACCACGAGGATGCGGAACCGCCGGCGCGCATTGCGGTTATTGGTATGGGCCGGCTCGGTGGCCGTGAGCTTGGGTTCGGCTCCGATGCAGATGTTCTTTTTGTGGCAGAGCCTGAGGCTGCAGACGATGAAGGCGAGGCCATGCGGTGGGCCATCGGGATCGTCGATAAGCTGCGACGCCGCCTTGCCAAGCCCTCTGGGGATCCGCCCTTGGACGTCGACCTGGGCCTGCGCCCGGAAGGGCGATCTGGTGCGGTGGTGCGCAGCATTGCCTCCTACAAGCGCTATTACCGCGAGTGGGGCGAGGCCTGGGAAATGCAGGCGCTGCTGCGCGCGGCCTTCATCGCTGGGGACGAGGAAGTGGGCCAGCGCTTTATGGAGATGATCGATGAATACCGCTACCCGGATAGCGGCGCGAGCCAGTCCACCATTCGCGCCATCCGGCGCATGAAGGCTCGGGTGGATAACGAGCGCTTGCCGCGGGGAGCTGACCGCACCACTCACACGAAGTTGGGGCGCGGCGCCCTGACCGATATTGAGTGGACGGTGCAGCTGCTGATTATGATGCACGGGCACGAACATCCCAAGCTGCGGCAGCCAGGGACCTTGCCGGTATTGGATGCGCTGGAAGAAAGCGGAATATTAAGCGCCGATCAAACCGGTGACCTGCGAGATGCGTGGTTGATGGCAACGGATGCCCGCAATGCGTTGGTGCTGGTGCGCGGCAAGCGCGTGGATCAATTGCCTGGGCCCGGACCACAACTGGCACAGGTGGCCGGTGCGGCCGGCTGGACGCCGGAGAATAACCAGGATTTCTTGGATACATACCTGAAATTGACCCGGCACGCGCGCAAGGTGGTCGATGAAGTCTTTTGGGGAGAGGAGGAATCCTTCGAGCATTCTTAAAGTTGCCGCATAACTTGGTCTATGCAGCGCTAATTCTCTTAACTTTTAAAGTATCGGACTCTAAAGTAGGAACAAGTTAGAGAAAGGATCTTTGGTTATGTCATTTCAGCTGCAGCTCGATGTGGACTCCGCCACGGTTGGAGAATTGGCCGCCTTGCTTTCTGCCGCTCGCGCGGCTGGGGTCCGTGATGATGACGTCCTAGAGTTAGATGGCACCACCTTGACCATTGAGGTCTCGGCCCCACAGACGGGCGCGTCCCGCGCCGGGCAGAACGTTGATGCGCCGCATCACCAAGACGACCTTGGCCGCGAGGGCGGCACGGACTCCCGCTCGCGCGGGCGCGGCGACCGCATTGGGGAGGCCACGATCCGCTCGCTCATCGATATCTTGAATGAACGCGGCACTGGCAATTCCTCGCGCGGTAATGGATACGGATTCTTCGGGGGAAGTTCGGATTACCATGGCTAAATCACCGGGAGCCCACCGCAGAAAGCTTATCTACCTCTGGGGCTGTATCGCCGTGGCGGCCATAATCGCCGTCGTTGTTGGCACGTGGGCAACCAACCGCCATCACCCGCCTAAAGGGACGATGACCGTGGGTGATGCCGTAGCCGGGGGAGTGGTGCAGGAAGAAGCGCCCGCCCAGGTTAATGGTGCAGTGGGAGGCGATGCGTCCTCAGAGGCCAATCGCGTGATGTCGCTGGCGAAGGCGTTGGGGATTCCCTTGGAATCGGTGCCGCGCGATATTACCCAGAATAAATCCGGAAAGTCTGATGTCCGGCAGTATCTAGAGCGCGAGTTAAAGAGCGCCGTGGCCTCTGGTGAGCTGGATGAAGACGATGAAAAGGCCATCATTGGTGCCTTTGAGAAAGGGATTGTCATCCCAGCCAGCGATGGCATCGTGGCTGAAAGCGCCCCGGCGAATTAGACCAGTGCCGTGGCCCCGGATTGCCTGCGAATGGTCCCCGCGAAGTTTCAGGAAACCGGCAGACTGACGGCATGGCCTTAACAGCTCGTCTCCCTAGAGTTATCCCATAACGAAACGGTAACGAATAAAGGTGTGCGTTACCGAGGGAATGGAGGAGACGATGACAATCAAGAATAAGTTATCTACAACCTTGGCGGTGGCCGCAGCCATAGTATTTCCTATTAGCGGGGGATTGGCGATAGCGTTTGCGGTAAATGCGGTGCCAGCAGAGACCATTGCCCAAGCAGCAACCGGGGATCCTTTAATCCTGCACCTCAAGTCCGTACTCGAGGTAGCAGCAGCAATAGCGTGGCGATAACGTGAAGACCCCATCCAAGCGCCGCTGCTGCTGCTAAAGTGCCAGGCATGTTGGTTGATGCCATTCGCCTGAAGTCCCTGCCGCGAGATTATCGCCGCAGCCTGCCTGCCTTCGATTACCTAGCAGATTTAAGGAGATTTTCCTTTACCCGCCCGGTGACGATTTTCGTCGGCGATAACGGCATAGGAAAATCCAGCCTCTTGGCCGCCATGGCAACGGATCTTGGGTGCTCTCCCAAGGGCGGCCGGATGGGGGATCCGGAAGCAATCTTGCCAGTAAGCCCGGTGGCCTGCGAGTGCACGGAGCTTATCCAGCGCGCTTATTTCCTGAGGGCGGAAACCCACGAATACCTGCTATCGCGCGAGCAATCCCCCGAGGAAACCGGCGGGCGTTCCACCCTGCCCACGCAGGTGGATGTGCAGGCCCGCTCGCACGGCGAGTCCGTCTTCGATGTGCTCTATGAGCGAGTCGATGGCGCTGGGGTCTATATTCTGGATGAACCAGAATCGGGCTTGTCCGTCGTCCGGCAATTGGCATTGATAGCGGAAATCGCCCAAGCCGTTGACCGCGGCGCGCAGGTATTTATCGCCACGCATTCACCCATTCTGCTGGGCTGCCCCAATGCCGATATCGTGGAATTAAATGACACCGGCTTCCAGCGCATTTCCTTTGATGAGGCCGAAGCCGTGGCCGCCACTAGGGAGTTCCTCGAAGACCCTGAGGGGACCATCAACTTTATCTTGGACCCAGACGCAGAAGATGCAGAGGCGGAGGACACAGAGGCGGCCGACATCACGGTGGACGAGGTCGAAAGGCCTGAATAGACCGCTAGGTTACTTCCACGATCCTCACTGATGGACCCGCGTAGCCGCCGCGCCGGCGCAGGATGTGGGTGATGACGACACCAGCCATGCCGCACAGCCATACGGCGAGGACGGCGAGTGAGGCGGAGGTGAAATCGGGCATGGAGTAATTGGGGGCATCGGCAGAGTGGTCCAAGACCATGCCGAATAATTGCGCGCCCAACATGCCGGAGGTAAACCCGCCCATATTGCCCAAGCCGGTGGCGGTAGCGACGACAGAGCGGTCCATGTTCTCGCGGATGATGTCGAAGCCATAATTTGACGTCGGCGTGCACAGCGCCAGGATAAAGGAGACCACGGTGATGGCCGCCAGACCCCCGCCGGTGCCGAAGGCGAAGAATAGTACCCAGGTCAGTACGTGCAGGCTTACGAACCCGAGCGCGACCCAGGGGCGGATATTCTGCGCGCGGGAGGAAATCCGGCCGTGCAAGGGTCCGACAAGAACCAAAAATACGGCCAAGAGGGTGAGCACGAGGCTGGCTTTGCCCTTGGATAGTTCCATGCCTTGGGTCATCATGGGCATGCCCCACAGCATGACAAAGACAATCAGCGGCAACATCCCGCTGTAGTGAATAAAGTATGCCTGCCAGGCGATGGGCGAGGTAAAGACCGCCTTTAAGCGCGCGCCGATGCTGCTGCCCTGGGAATTGGGCGGTTCCTTCTCCAGCGGAATAACCCCGAGCTTCTCTGGGGAGTCAGCGACCGCGACGGCGGCGGCAATGGCGACGAGGATGCCCACTGCACCCAGGGTCACGAACGCTGCGGTCCAACCCGCAGTCCCTAGCAACCAGAGGAAGGGGACGGCGGAAATGAATTGCCCCATCTGGCCAATGGAGGAGGTCACCTGGGTAAACATCGGCGTGCGGTGTAGCGGGAACCAGTAGGGCAGGATGCGCATCACCGACAGGAAGCCCGTGGCATCGCCGGCACCGATGAGCACGCGCGCGATGATGGCTACCCCGTAATTGCTGGTAAAACCGAGCATGACCTGGCCGACGCCCATGATGACTGCGCCTACCACGAGTAGGATTCGGGGGCCGAATTTATCGATCAGCATGCCGGTGGGGATTTGTGCGATGGCATAGACGCCCAATTGCACGGAGGTAAATACCGCGATGCGCCCGGCATCGACGTCGAAGCGCTCGATGGCATCGAGGCCGGCTACGCCGAAGGAAGACCGCCCGGTAATGGCTACGAGGTAGACCGCCATGGCCGCGACCCAAATCATTAACGCCTGGGTTGTGATAACTTCTCTTGGATTTGGCTGCGACATGGCTGATACCTTACGCGTTAACTACTAGGATTCATCTTGTGAAGTATATTTCGACCCGTGATACCACCGGCCAGCCCGCATCCTTTACGGATATCCTCTTGGGAGGGCTAGCGCCCGATGGTGGCCTATACCTGCCTGAAACCTACCCGCAACTGGACTCCGCCACGCTGGATACGTGGCGCACAGTGGCCAAAACTGACGGCTATGCCGCTCTTGCGGCTGAGGTAATCAAGCTGTTTATTGATGATATTCCAGAGGGAGATCTGGATAAAATCGCTGCCCGAGCATATACCAGCCCGAAGTTTGCCTCCCCGGAGATCGTCCCGGTCACTGAGCTTGGCGATGACCTCTTTATAGGCCACCTTTCCGAGGGGCCCACCGCTGCATTTAAAGATATGGCCATGCAGCTTTTGGGCGAGCTTTTTGAATACGAGCTCGCCCGCCGCGGGGAGACGCTGAATATTTTGGGCGCTACCTCTGGCGATACCGGCTCTTCTGCTGAGTACGCCATGCGTGGGCGCGACGGCATCCGCGTTTTCATGTTGACTCCGGCTGGGCGCATGACCGCCTTCCAGCAGGCGCAAATGTTTGGCCTGGATGATCCGAATATCTTCAATATCGCCCTCGACGGTGTCTTTGATGATTGCCAGGACGTGGTAAAGGCCGTCTCCAGCGATGCGGAATTTAAGGCCAACTACCGCATCGGCGCGGTCAACTCCATTAACTGGGCCCGCCTGTTGGCCCAGGTGGTTTACTATATTTCCTGCTGGATCAAGGTCACCGATAATAACGAGCAAAAGGTGTCCTTTAGCGTTCCTACCGGTAACTTCGGCGATATCTGCGCCGGGCATATCGCGCGCAGCATGGGTCTTCCCATCGATCGCCTCATCGTGGCGACGAACGAGAATAATGTATTGGATGAGTTCTTCCGCACCGGCAACTACCGCCCGCGGCCAGCCGCGGAAACCATGGCCACCTCATCGCCGTCTATGGATATTTCCCGCGCCTCCAACTTCGAGCGCTTCGCCTTCGATCTTTTAGGACGCGATGCCTCCCGCGTTGCGGATCTCTTTGGCACAAAGGTCAAAGAAGGCGGGTTTAACCTTGAAGAAGATCTCATTACGGCCGCGCGTGAAGACTACGGTTTCTTGTCCGGTTCCTCCACCCATGAAGACCGCCTCGCCACCATCAAGGACGTGAACGAGCGTTATGGTTACCTGGCGGATCCGCACACGGCCGATGGCATCAAGGTGGCGCGTGCGGCCCAAAAAGAGGGCGTGACGACGCCTATCGTCTGCTTGGAGACGGCACTGCCGGTAAAATTCAGCGAAACCATCACCGAGGCCATCGGGAGCGCGCCGCAGCCACCGGAGCGGTTTGCTGACATCTTGAACGCGGAGCGCCACGTGACGGATCTGCCCAACGATGCCGCAGCGGTCAAGGACTTTATTACCTCAAGCATCAAGAACACGGAGGTGTAGCCACCACATGGCATTAGAAAACTTCGCCGGACCGGAGCACTATACCGAATTTGATCCGGAAAAATTCATCCGCGACTTAAAAGCACAAGCAGAGGCGGATAAGGAAGAACAGGACAAGGACTCTGCAGGTGACGCGGGTACGGATAGCCAGTAGCCTGCTGGCAGCAGCAGGGCTGTTTACGGTGGCATCGTGTAGCACCGATGCCACCCAGCAGCAGGATGGGGTGGTTGCGCAATCCACCGACACGTCACCGCCGGCGCCGCCGAATGAATTTTATGAGCCCGCGGTGGTGCCGGTACCCCCAGGCGCCGCGCTGAATTTAACCACGAGTGACCCGCAGCCGGGCGAGTACTTTAACTTCCAGTCCTGCACCGCGGCGTGGTCCTTCGCGCTTGCCGATGGCCGCACCATCGCCGTGACAGCCTCCCATTGCGGCAAACCTGGCGATAAGGTCTGGGGCGGAACCGAAGAGGGCGATTTTGTATACCCAGCCGATCCGGTAGGCGAGGTGATTTATTCGGATTTCTTTGCCGAGGAGACCAACCACTTGGACGTTGCCTTCATCGAGCTGTACCGCGACGCGGACTACTTCACCCCAGGCGAGGTAGCCACCACCGTAGCGACGCAGCTGGACAAGCTGCCGGATGCGGTATGCAAGCTGGGCAGTTCCACCATTGTGACCTGTGGGAACGTGAAAAACGCGGTGGATTCCACACAACTGAATTACCAGGGTCTAGAACATGATTCCAATGCGGCCCTGGCGGAGATGTGCAGCGCGGTCGGGGATTCCGGCGGGCCCGTCTACGGCGATGTAGACGGCCGGCAGACCATCGTGGGGCTGGTCTCTGGAATCACCGAGCCCTTGGACGAGGGGCATAGCTGTGAAGACACGCAACAAAACATCGACGTGGCCTTTACCACCGCACCGGATATCCAGGAACTGGCGCTGAAGGTCCTCGGCCCCGTGGCATAAGACCAGCCAAGATTGGCTACGCTAGGTGGTATGCCAACGCCCGATTATATTGTGAAGCTGCGCGAATCCATCGGCCACGATCAGATCTTCGTCCCCGCGTGCAGCGCCATCATTCTCCGCGATGTACCAACCGGTGCGGCCCTGTGGGAGGTGCCGTCCGTACTTCTGGTCAAGCGCGCGGATAATGCCGTGTGGACCCCTGTGGAAGGCATTTGTGAGCCTGGCGAGGAGATTACGACCACCGCCTTGCGCGAGGTCAAGGAAGAGGTAGGCCTCGATGCCAAGGTGGAAGCGCTCCTTGGCGTTGGCCAGTCCGGCCCAGTGACCTATCCTAATGGCGATGAATGCATGTTCATGGGCACCGCGCTGCGCCTATCTGTCGCCGACGGCGCTGAGCCCGTCATTAGCGATGAAGAAAACACCGAAGCGCAGTGGTTCTCGGTGGCCCACCTTCCGGATAGCTTGTCGCGCCGCCATCGCCTGATGGTCGCGGATGCCGTGGCGCACCTCAAGCACCCGCAGGGGTTTTCTCCCCGCATGGGCTGGATGAAGCGCAGCGAGCAGCCCGGGCTCTAGCGCGTTTCCTCCGCGCCGATGAGTAGTTGCTTGAGCTCATCCGCGCTCTTCGCTACGACCAGCTCTTGAGCGATACATTCTTGAGCCTCCGCCGCGTCTTTATCGGATCCGCAGCAGATGACCGTGGCACCGATAGTCATCAGCAGCTTTCCCCGCCGCGCGAGCTCAAAAAATAGCTCGCAATCTTTTGGACCCCATTCCCAGGCGGTGCCATAGAAATCCTGGGCGCCATCGCCAAGCCAGGAGGTTTCAAGAACCAGGCCTGCTCGGCACAAAAAGACCCCGTCGCGCCGCAGACCGGCGAGCACTTCCCTCACCCCGGTAAGGTCCGCAGCATCCCAGGCGATGAAGGTAATAGGCGAAGAGCTCATAGCCCGATGATAGACGAGGAAAGACACCTCCTAGTGAGTCAGTTCTTTGCGCGTGCGGCCCTCCCAGAGCCAGCCTAAGAAACGCGCCGAGCACAGGCACCAGTGCGCGATAAGGAGCAGGGGAATGCTCAGCGCGACAACATCAAGCCATTCTGAACCATTGACCAATGCTGTCTGGTGCCCGCCCATGCTCACGGTGCCAGGCGGGAAGGTGCAGGCCCACCACGCAGGGGAGTAGGGAACCCAGCGCGCTGCTTGCGGATAGAAAGTCACCATCGCATAAAGCGATAGCGGGATGGCAATAGCAAGGGCAATAAGACCGTAGTACACGGAGATACTGCCGGGGTAGAGGATCTGCATTGCGGTGGTAGATTGCCCAACCACGCCTAGCGGCACCCACGCGGTGGCGGATTTACCACCACTAAAATCCACCGTGCCGTGCCAGGCCGCCCAGTAGACGTAGGCAAATACCGGGACTGCCGTCAGCAAGGACATGGCGAAGAGCGCGGTGCCCATGATGTGGTAGATCTGCCCATAATCGCGGGCCAGCCACCCGGCTACCGATGCCGAAATCATCGGCCCTACTAAGGGAAGGCCCCAGGTAAAGCGCGGCTGTCCATCGAAGCGGGTGAGCTGAATGCCCCACGTGATAACGGTGACGGGGCCACCGATCCAAAAGCCGACGAGGCGGAATACTCCAATGCCCGTCAACCCGGATAGTGCCGCCCCAAGCGCGAGGACGCCGATGAAAAACATGGACCATTCCGCCATGGTGGTCCGCTCAAACCGCGGACTGCGGTAGCGGGCGTAACCGGCAGTCAGCACGACGAAGATGGCGCATGCGAGTGCCGCAAATACACCTGCGGCAACGAGCATGTCTTCTTCAACCAACATGCGCGAGACGATGGAGGTGCCCATGAGGCTGCCGGCCCAGGCAGGACCAGGAGGGGGAAGTTGGCGGAATTTATCAGTCACTACCTAGATTCTAATTTCATCTAGAGCTTCTTACTTAGACTGAGCCGCTTTTAATTTGGTGAAAACCCTCATGCGTGCGCTGGAGAGCGTCCATCCTCAAAGTGGGCAGCGATTATGGCGAAGCTCTCGGATATACCTAGCAGTGCCACCGCAAGCAAAAGAAAGCAGCCACCTAAGCATTGGTTAGGTGGCTGCTTTGTAGAAAATGCAAGCTGAGAACTTGCAGTGACGGCTTAGCAGTCGAAGTAGAGCTCGAACTCCTGCGGGGTGGGACGCAGGCGCGCGGGGTTGATCTCGTTTTCGTACTTGTAGTTGATGTAGGTCTCGAGGAGATCCTCGGTAAATACATCGCCCTCGGTCAGGAAGTCCATGTCTTCCTTCAGCGCCTCCAGGGAAGCCTCCAGGGAGGTTGGTGCCTGCGGGATGGACTCAGCCTCTGCTGGCGGCAGCTCGTAGAGGTCCTTATCCACCGGGGCGTGCGGCTCAATGCGGTTCTTCACACCATCCACACCGGCCATCATCATGGCGGCAAAGGCCAGGTATGGGTTGCTGGATGGGTCCGGGGCGCGGAACTCGATGCGCTTAGCCTTCGGGTTGGAACCGGTAATCGGGATGCGGATCGCAGCCGAACGGTTGCGCTGGGAGTACACCAGGTTGATCGGCGCCTCGAAGCCAGGAACCAGGCGGTGGTAGGAGTTCAGCGTTGGGTTGGTAAAGGCGAGCACGGCGCCGGCGTGGTGGAGGATGCCGCCGATGAAGTAGCGGGCGATATCGGAAAGCCCGGCGTAGCCAGCCTCATCGTGGAAGAGGGGCTCGCCGTCCTTCCACAAGGACATGTGGGCGTGCATGCCAGAACCATTATCGCCAGCCAGCGGCTTAGGCATGAAGGTCGCGGTCTTGCCCCACTCCTGGGCGGTGCGCTTGACCACGTACTTGAAGGTCTGGATGTCATCGCCGGCGTGCAGCAGCGAGTTGAAGCGATAGTTGATCTCGTTTTGGGCCGCGCCCACCTCATGGTGGAAACGCTCGATCTGGAAGCCGACCTCTTGCAGGTTGGCCACGATGTCATCGCGGACCTCGCTGTGCTTATCGTACGGCGGGGTGGGAAAGTAGCCGCCCTTTACGCGGGTCTTGTAACCGGTATTGGGGGTGCCGTCCAAGTTGGTCTCGTTATCGCGGTTCCACCAGCCTTCGTTCGAGTCCACCTCATAGAAACCGTGTTGCATATCGGTGCCATAGCGCACGGAATCGAAGAGGTAGAACTCGGCCTCGGCGCCAAAGTTACAGGTATCGGCGATGCCCGTGGACTGCAAGTATTCCTCGGCCTTGCGGGCAATATTGCGCGAGTCACGGGTAAAAGGCTCAAAGGTAAAGGGATCGTGGACGAAGAACTTGATATTCAGGGTCTTCGCCGAACGGAAGGGATCGATATGCGCGGTGGCCGGATCCGGCAGCAGCGTCATATCGGATTCTTCAATGGTGGTAAACCCACGAATGGAAGAACCATCAAAGGCCAAGCCATTTTCGGCATCTTCTTCAGTAAATTCGCTGGCAGGGATGGAAAAGTGGTGCTCGGTGCCGGGGACGTCCGTAAAGCGGACATCCACGAACTTTACGTCCTCATCCTGAATATATTGGACGATGTCCTGCACTGTCTCGAAAGACAAGATTGCCTCCTGTTTGTTGGCCGATGAATTATCTGCCTATAGCCTACTAGTTTTATCCACCCAGCATGGCCATTGGCCTCGTTTCACTTCTGGGTGAGGGGCAACTAAATTGGTGAGCATGGCAGACAAGCGCACGTGGCTCGATGGGCCCAATATTCCGGGCGAATATGACGATGCAGGAACCCCCAGCCGGTGGCCAGGTGAAAACTTGGGCTTGCCGGAATCTGGACCTGGGTCCATGGCGTCGGTAGGCCGCCGCGCAGGCGCCGTAGCCATTGACTGGATCATTTGCATGCTGCTGGCCAACGTCATCCACATGGTCACCACGCAGCTCGGCGGCGTGTCCTTTTTGGGCTATGCGCTCTGGGCATTAATGGGCATCGTGTGCGGCTGGTTATTCGCACGCACCCCGGGCATGCTCATCCTTGGCATGGGCGTGGCCCGCTTGGATGTGCCTGGCGCGCAGGTGGGTTTCTGGCGCGCGGCAGTGCGCACGCTGCTTACCGGCGTCATCTTCCCAGCCGCCATGGTGGACGCGGACGGGCGCGGCATGCACGACCGGGCGACGGGCACCGTCGTTATCAACTCTTAGCGGCGCGCGGGGATAAGACCCGCGCACCGTAAAGCTACGAAAACCACTACAGTCCCTGCAACCTTTCCCAAGCGGGAGGTTGCAGGGACTGTTTGTGTTGTAGAGCAAGGCGAGAGCCGAAAGCCTAGCCAAGGCGAAGGGCTAACGGTGTGTTTAGCCCTTGCCCTTGCGCTGTTGCGCGCGGCGCATGCGGCGGTTCATGCCGGACATGTTCTGCGCCTGCTGCGGCATTGGGCCCTTGGGCATGCCCGGCATCGTCCCAGGCATGGAGTCCATGGCCTCAATGCGGCGGATATTGTCGTAGGTGGCGTTCTTATTGTAGTTGCGCGGCAGCTTCATGAGGTGGTTGCGCAGCTTGGATACAGGCACCTCGTCTTCGCCGGTGCCGACGTATACCTCATAGACTGGCACGCCGCCGGCAATCTTGTCCACGCGCTTTTTTAGCTGGTTAAGGGTGGGGCGAAGGCGGTTCTTATTGCCCTCGCACACGAAGATGACGCCCGCATTGCCGATGACTCGGTGGATTAGGTCCTGCTGGCGGGTGGCGGCGATGCCGGATTTTACGGACCATACAATGCCGACGGTATTGCGCAGCTGCTGCTCCAAGGCCCAACCGGCGGCGCCGGGCTGGTCTTCGACGCGCTTGTACATATCGCGTTCTAGGCGGCGGGTAAACAGGAACATCGCCAAAAGCGCGCCCAAACCCAAGCCGATAATCAGCATGAACCACTGGCCATTAAAGAGCGTGCCAATGAGGAAGAATAATAGGCCGACGCCGAGGAAGGCGGCCAGCATGATAGGGATGAGCGCCTTATCCTGCTTGCGCTGCAAATTGAATGCCTGCCACAACTGTGACCAGGTTTGCTTACGCTTTTGGCGCTTGGCCGCGCGTTCTTGCTTCTTGGCAGCTTTCAGGGCTGCTTTGTCATCTTTCGCCATGGTTCCTACTTTAAAGGTCAGGTGACAAAAATGTTAAACGGCCCCCGCAGATGGCGAGGGCCGAGTAGGAAAACTCCGAGGTTTTAGCGCACGGTTGCCGCGACCGAATTAGCATTGGCCGGAGTCTTGGCCATGCGGGTGGTCACCGGGGTTTCTTCCGAAGGGCCGTACTTATCCAGCAAGGTGGATGCCTCCTGGGCGGTAGCGCCCTGGGAGGTCTCCTTTAAGTGCTTGAGGTTCTCTGGCAATTCCCAGCCGCGCTTTTCCATGGCCTGGACGTATAGGCGTCCGGCGCGGTAGGAGGAGCGAACCAGCGGGCCGGACATGACGCCGCCGAAGCCCAGTTCCTTAGCCAGCTTGGAGTGAGCCACGAACTCTTCCGGGCGCACCCAGCGCTCGATGGGGTGGAAGCGCGGGCCGGGGCGCAGGTACTGGGTGATGGTGATGATGTCACAGCCAGCCTCGCGCAGGTCGCGCAATGCTTCCTCAACCTCGTCCTCGGTCTCGCCCATGCCCAAAATCAGGTTGGACTTGGTAATAAGGCCGTAGTCGTGGGCCTGGCGGATGACATCGAGGGAGCGCTCGTAGCGGAAGGCCGGGCGGATGCGCTTGAAGATGCGCGGCACGGTCTCCAGGTTGTGGGCGAATACCTCCGGCTGCGCCTCGAAGACCTCTTCGAGCAGGTCCGGCTTGCCAGAGAAATCCGGGGTGAGGTTCTCCACGCCGGTGTGCGGGTTGAGCTCGTGGATCTTGCGCACGATCTCCGCATACAGCCACGCGCCCTCATCCGGAAGGTCATCGCGGGTCACACCGGTAATGGTGGTGTAGTTGAGGTCCATTTCCTGGATGTTTTCGGCCACGCGGCGCGGCTCGTCGCGGTCGAGCGGTTCCGGCTTGCCGGTAGCAATATCGCAGAAGTCGCAACGGCGGGTGCACTTATCGCCGCCGATAAGGAAGGTTGCCTCGCGGGATTCCCAGCATTCGTGGATATTCGGACAACCGGCTTCTTGGCAGACGGTGTGCAGGGAAGCACCGGCCACGCGGGATTTCATGTCCTCATAGCCCGGTCCGGTGCGAACCTGGTTGCGGATCCACCGCGGCTTTTGTTCGATGGGCGACTCCGCATTTTTCTTTTCAATGCGGAGCATCTTGCGTCCTTCAGGCTTTACAGTCACAAATACTCACTTTATCGATCAAAGATGGTGATGGCTAATAGCTCTTCTTGGTTCAAGGCGCGCGGGCGCACAACTATTCCACGCTAGCCCCAAACTAGGGCCACGGGGCTTAAACCTGCGCTTGCCGACGCCGCTCCCGCGCCTTCTCATTCGCAATCTTCGTGGGATCGGGTGCGGAACCGAAACTGTGATCGGCGACGATGAGGCGGCCGGAGAGGGCATCATCAAGCGCCCGCAATAGCGGCTGTGAGGCTTCTTCCATCATGACCTCGCGGCCGAGTTCGAGCGACAGCGTGGTGATATCTGCATCATCGATGCCACAGGCCACGATGTGGTCGTAGTACTCCAGCGTATTGCTGCAGTTAAGCGCTAGGCCGTGCATGGTCACCCCGCGGGTAATGCGGATTCCCAGCGCGGCAATCTTGCGATCGCGTTGCGAGGCGGAAGGATCTTTAGCCTGGGTGGTAGAGGGAACCCATACCCCAGAGCGACCATCGATTCGGCCTGCGGTAGTCACGCCCATCTCGCGCACCGCCTGGATGGTGGCCTCCTCGAGGCGGCGGACATAATCGACAACATCGACAGGTTCCGCCAGCTTGATGATGGGGTAGAGCACCAACTGCCCTTCCCCGTGCCAGGTGATCCGCCCACCGCGGTCCACGGTGATAACCGGCAGATCGTTATCCGGCATGTCCTCAGGCTGCGTGCGCTTGCCCGCGGTGTAGATATTGGGGTGTTCGACCACTAAGACCACATCGTCCTGCGTGCCCTGCGCGCGCGCCGCCGCCACCTCCGCTTGATAATCCCATGCCTCTTGGTAATCCATGCGGCCCAAGTGGCGTATTTCAAGGGGGTTGTCCGAGGCGCGAATGGAGCGTTCAGCGGGAAAGAAAGGATCGCGTGGTGCAGTCATAATCTCTAGTGTCGTCTTCTTTGGTAGGGAAAAGCAAAGCGGGAGAATGCCATGGCATTCTCCCGCTTTATTTTATGTGCGAGGGGCGTCGAACTAACCGCCGTTTAGTCGAGGCCGTTAGCGGAAGCGTATTCGTCAGCCTCCATGAGCTCGCCTGCTTCATCCACCTCGACCTCGAAGAGCCAGCCTTCACCGAAGGGGTCGTTGTTGATGACGGCGTAGTCATCGTGCACGGCATCGTTGATGGCCTTCACGGTGCCGGTGACCGGGGAGAACAGGTCAGATACGGACTTGGTGGATTCGACCTCGCCACAGGAATCGCCGGCGGTGACGGTATCGCCAACCTCAGGCAGCTCTGCGAAGACGACCTCACCCAAGCGGTCTGCGGCAATGGAGGTGATGCCGATGCGAACGGTCTTGCCTTCTACGGCATCCTTGGCGGCGTTAACCCATTCGTGGTCTTCGGAGTAGGAAAAGTCTTGGGGCAGGTTAGACATGGTATGTAGTCCTTTCGGGCTGAATATTTAGGGTATTGGGGTGGCTTACTTATCGCGCTTGTAGAACGGCAACGCGGTTACTTCAAAAGGATAACGCTTGCCGCGGATTTCTACCTCTACCGCGGTGCCCGGTTCGAGCTCCGCGCTGGTATCAAGCAGCGCAATGGCCACTGGGTGGTCAAGCGTGGGGGAGGGCTGACCCGAGGTGACGGTGCCGACCTTGGTGTCATTGAGGAAAACCTCGGCGCCGGCGCGCGCGGCGCGGCGCTGATCCGAGGTGAGCCCGGAGATAACGACCTGCGGGCCCTCCTCGGCGCGCTTGCGGATGACCTCTGCACCGACGAAGTCCGCTTCTTTCTTGGCAAAGGCGCGCGACATGCCCGCTTCTACCGGGGTGATATCGCGGGAGAGCTCGTTGCCGTAGAGCGGCATGCCGGCCTCCAGACGCAGCGAATCGCGCGCGGCTAGGCCGCACGGCTTGATGTCATATTCCGCGCCCGCCTTGAGCAATTCTTCCCACAGCTGCGGGGCATCGGAGTTGTAGACGATGAGCTCGAAGCCATCCTCGCCGGTATAACCGGTGCGCGCGATGATGGCGAAGGTGCGCGCCACCTTGCCCATCGTGGCGGCGTAGTAGCCCAGCTCGTAGACGGCCTCTTGCTTATTGTCCTCTACCAGCGGGACGAGGATCTCCGCGGCCTTGGGGCCCTGCACGGCGATCATGGCAACGTCGTGGGACTCGTTCTTGAGCTCAACGTCAAAACCCTCGCAGCGCTTATTGAGCTCGTCCCAGACGGTATCGGCATTGCCGGCATTGGGTACAACGAGGAACTTGTCCTCCTCGAAGCGGTAAGAGATCAGGTCATCGATGATGCCGCCGTCTTCAGCGGTGATCATGGAGTACTTGGCCTTGCCCACCTTCAGCGAATCCAAGTTCGAGATGAAGGAGTAGGACAAGAACTTGCCGGCGTCGGGTCCATTGACCCAGATTTCTCCCATGTGGGAGAGATCAAACAGGCCGGCGCTGGTGCGAACGGCGCGGTGTTCTTCCAGCTCGCTGTTGTACTTCAGCGGCATATTCCACGGCCCAAAGGCCGTGAAGGTAGCGCCGAGTTCCTCATGCTTGGCATTGAGCGGGGAGGTTAGAAGTTCGGTCATTGTTACTCCTCGGAATCGTCGATCTCGAATGCTTCTGGCGGCGGGCAGCTGCACACCAGGTTGCGGTCGCCGTAAGCCTCATCGAGGCGGCGAACCGGTGGGAAATACTTGTAGCTATGCAATAGGGATTTGACCGGCCACGCGGCCTTGTCGCGGCCGAAGGAGTACTCCCAGTTATCGGTTGCTACCGACTCAGCCGTAAACGGTGCGTGGTGGATAACGGAGTCCTCGTAGGCCACCTCACCGTCGATGATCTCCTGGATTTCGGCACGGATGGTGCGCATGGCTTCGATGAAGCGATCCAGCTCGCCCTTGTCTTCAGACTCGGTGGGCTCAATCATCAAGGTACCGGCCACGGGGAAGGCCAGGGTGGGGGCGTGGAAGCCGAAGTCAATGAGGCGCTTGGCCACATCGGCGGCGGTGACCCCGGAGGCATCGGTAAGCTCGCGCAAATCGATGATGCACTCGTGTGCCACCAAGCCCTCGTTGCCGGTGTAGAGGACGGGGAAGTATTCGTTGAGCGAGGCCGCCAGGTAGTTAGCGCCCAATACTGCGTGGCCGGATGCGGCGGCGAGGCCCTCGGCACCGGTCATGGCCAGGTAAGCCCAGGAAATGGGCAGGACGCCGGCGGAGCCGTACTTGCTGCCGGTAATGGGAACGCCCTGGCCAACAGGGGTTTCCGCGGTGGCATCAAGCTCAGGGGATGCGGCATCGCTGGGTAGGAAAGGGATGAGGTGTTCTGCCACAGCCACCGGGCCAACGCCCGGGCCGCCGCCACCGTGCGGAATGGTGAAGGTCTTGTGCAGGTTGAGGTGGGAGACATCGCCGCCGAAATCGCCTGGGCGTGCCCAGCCGGTCAGCGCGTTCATGTTGGCGCCATCGATGTAGACTTGGCCGCCGACCGCGTGCACCTTATCGCACACATCGCGCACCTCGGGGTCGAAGACGCCGTGGGTGGAGGGGTAGGTAACCATGATGCCGGCGATGTGGTTGCCGTGCTTTTCGATCTTTTCTTCCAAGTCCGCGACGTCAATGGGTCCGTCCTCGGCGGTCTTGACCACGGCGACGCGCAGGTTAGCCAGGGTGGCAGAAGCGGCGTTGGTGCCGTGCGCGGAGGCCGGGATGAGCACGACATCGCGCTCATTATCGCCATTGGCCACGTGGTAGCGGCGAATGGCCAGTAGACCCGCCAACTCGCCCTGGGAGCCGGCATTCGGCTGGATGGAGACCTTGGCATAGCCGGTAAGCTCGGCGAGCCAGCCTTCGATCTCTTCCACCAACGCGCGCCAGCCCGCCGTGGTTTCTTCTGGGGCATACGGGTGGATGCCCGCGAATTCTGGCCAGGAGATGGGCTCCATGGCCGCGGTGGGGTTGAGCTTCATGGTGCACGAGCCCAGCGGAATCATGGAGCGGTCCAGCGCCAAGTCCTTGTCCGCGAGCTTGCGCAGGTAGCGCAGCATCTGGGTCTCAGAATGGATGGAGTGGAAAATCTCGTGCTCTAGCGGTTCCTCGGCACGCTGCAGGTTCTCCGGCAGGTCAAAGTTTGCTTCAGCCGGGGTGGCGCCGAAGGCCTCTGCCAAGTGTGCGACATCGCGCTGCGTAGCGGATTCACCGAAGGATACGGATACCTTGTCGGTTCCGATTGCGCGCACCAAGTAGCCCGCATCCTGCAGATCGGCCTTGATCTTCTGGGCGTCAACACCGCAGACGGTGACGGTATCGAAGAAGTGCTGCGATGTAATCTCCAAACCAGCATCCACGATGGACTGGGCGAAGGAGGAGGACAAGCTGTGCACGCGCTCGGCGATGTCCTTGAGTCCCTTCGGCCCATGGTAGACGGCATACATCGAGGCCACATTGGCCAAAAGTGCCTGGGCAGTACAAATATTGGAGGTCGCGCGCTCGCGGCGGATGTGCTGCTCGCGGGTCTGCAGCGCCAAGCGGTAGGCCGGGCGGCCATCTGCATCCTTGGAGACGCCGACGATGCGGCCCGGCATCTGGCGCTTGAGCTTATCCGTTACCGCCATGTAGGCAGCGTGCGGGCCGCCGAAGAAGAGGGGCACACCAAAGCGCTGGGACGAGCCCAAGACGATATCTGCACCCAAGTTTCCGGGGCCTTCCAGAAGCAGCAGGGACAGCGGGTCAGTGACCACGGAGGCCAGCGCGCCGCGGGTGTGCAGCTCTTCAATCACGCCAGAGGGATCGAAAATTTCGCCTTCGGTGCCGGTGTAGGCGATGACAGCACCGATGAGATCTTCACCCACCAAGCCCTCGCGCACGTCCACGATCTCTACCTCGAGGTCAATGGCGCGGGCGCGCTCAGCGGCAACGGTGAGCACCTGCGGGTGGAGGCGGGAGTCCAGCACGACGCGGCGGCCCTTCTTCACCGCGCGGGACATCAAACCGACCGCCTCGGCGGTAGCGGAAGCCTCATCCAACAGGGAGGCATTCGCGATGGGCAGCCCTGTAAGAGACTCGATCATGGTCTGGAAATTGAGCAAGGCCTCCAAACGGCCCTGGGAAATCTCGGGCTGGTAGGGGGTATACGCGGTATACCAGCCGGCATCCTCAAGCAGGCCGCGGCGGATGACGGCCGGGGTCAGGGTGTCTGAGTAGCCCTGGCCATAGAAGGGCTTCAGCACGGTGTTTTGGTTGGCGAACTCCCGCAAAGCGGCCTGTGCCCCGTCTTCAGAGAGTGCTTCTGGGAGGTGGGGAAGTTCCGTAGCGCGGATCTTGGGTGGAATGGCGGCATCGACAAGCGCCTGCACGCTGTCGTAGCCCACCGTGCCGAGCATGGCGGCCTGCTCGGAAGAATCCGGCCCTAGGTGGCGGGAGATGAAATCCATCTGTGAGGTCTCCTTCATCGGGTGCAATGGTCTTAACCGCCCCTAAGTATATGTTTAGCAACCGGTAAAAACAGCGACCTTGAGAAACTTTTATGCAGCCACTCACCGATGGAAATGTGTCGTAGCCCGCTTACCTCCCACTTAGTGAAATATGCCCTGTAGTGCGGGGATAAAACTCCTCTGATATTTGTGCCGGAAGTTCTCCCGCCACACCCCCGCGGAGTACCCCAGGCATGACAAAACCTCCCGTCCCCTTCGCGTTGAAGGAGCGGGAGGTATGCCAGTTAGCTAACTGCTTTTAGATATCGAGGTCAGCCTCGAAGTCTGCAGTCTCCAGGCGGTCCTTGATGGTGGTGATGAAGCGACCAGCGTCTGCACCATCGATGACCTGGTGGTCGTAGGTGAATGGCAGGAAGCACATCTGGCGGATGGCGATGGCATCCTGGCCGTTCTCGTTGACCACGACGGCGCGCTTCTGGATAGCCGCGGTACCCAGGATTCCGGCCTGTGGCGGAACCAGGATCGGGGTATCGAGCAGGGCGCCCTCGGAACCGATATTGGTCACGGTGAAGGTGGCACCGGTCAGGTCATTCGGCTTCAGCTTGTTATTGCGGGCCTTATCAGCCAGCTCTGCAATCTGCTGCGCGATTTCCGGCAAGGACAGGTTCTGTGCCTTGTGGATGACCGGGGTGAGCAGACCCTTCGGGGTGTCTACGGCGATGGCGACGTTGACATCCTCGTGGTAGGTCATCTCCTTGGTCTCTGGGTCATAGGAGGCGTTCACGTTCGGGTGGGAGACCAAAGCCTCCGTGGTGGCCTTCACGATGAAAGGCAGGAAGGACAGGTTAGCGCCGTACTTATCAATGAACGCCTGCTTGTTCTTCTTGCGCATATCCCAGATAGGAGTCATGTCGACTTCCTGCACGTGGGTAAGCTGTGCGGAAATCTGCAGCGCTTCCACCATCTTGGTAGCGGTGATTTCGCGGATGCGGTTGACCTTCTGGGTGGTGCCGATAAGCTCCTGCTTTTCCGGATCCACGGACTTGGTGGACCAGCGTGCGCGTGGGGAGTCAGCAGCCTTCTTGCCGTCGCCTGCCGATGCCTTCGCATCGCCCTCACCAGCAGCGGCAAGGACGTCCTGCTTGCGGATGCGTCCGCCCACACCGGTGCCCTCAATGGAATTGAGGTCCACGCCGTGCTTATCCGCCAGCTTGCGAACCAACGGGGTGACGTATGGAACGTTATCGCCGTTGTTGACCTTGGTGGAGGTGTTCAGGGAAGAATCCTGCTTCGGTTCTTCCTTCTTCTCCTCCTTGGCAGGCTCGCCCTTGTCTTCCTTCTTCTTGTCAGACTTAGGCTCTTCCTTCTTGTCCTCGGACTTGTCGTCGTCGGAGTCGGAGTCATCGGAGGATGGTGCGGCGTTTTCGTCGCCGACGCGGGCGATGGCTTCGCCGACCTCGATGGTTTCGTCTTCTTCGGCGAGGATTTCTACCAGGGTACCGGCAACGGGGGAGGGGATTTCGGTGTCGACCTTGTCGGTGGA
>NZ_JBEHFR010000023.1:0-34675 GCF_040225635.1 Corynebacterium sp. KPL2830
AGCCAGCAGGCTCGTGGAAGGAGCCCGAGTATCCGGCTGGAAACAAGCCATCAACCAAATGGCCGTAGCCTTTCCCGACCGCTTCGACAAATACCTATAAACCTAACCCCACACACAAACAACTTGACACGCTCGTCGACGCCGGCACTCCGCCCTCGGGATGGTCAGCCCCGTCGATTTCGAAAACCACACCACCCAAACCAGAAACGAAGAAGAAATAGCTGCCTAACCACTAGGTAGCTTGACTAGGTGTCCACGATTTGCGGGCAACCCCACCACGACACTTGCAGACCTTACGCCGCTTCAGCGCAAGCAGGTCACCGATGGCACAAAAGAGTTTCCCTTCGAGATCGTACTCGAAATCTTAAACTCTAAACACAGCTATGAAGAGAAAGTATCCCGCATCCTCGCCATCAACGGCACATGGATGAATGCGATGTCAGGGAGTCAGTGGGCAATAGGCCCTTTAAGTAGCACGGCCTACTCCGAAAGAGTAGGCATAGGAATCAGATGGGGCGAGATCGCATTTTCACCGTTACTAAACATCGCAGAGAACCTTATCGATACGTATCCCATCTGGCCGGGCGTGCTTATGGAATTTGCTCACATGCAAGAAGACAATCGTGATTACTACCGCCAGCGAATTCAGAAAAACTAGCACTGCTACCACCAGATAGGTACCAGCCCAAAAAACAGAACCCGTTCTTCAGCTATTCGCAGGATGCGTATTTACCAGTCGGGGCCGGACGTGACCCCAAAAAGTGTATACGCCAGGGTTAGGCCCCTACTATTTTCCTATCCACTCGCATTAGGTCCCCAAGGCGTGTGGTGGGGTTTGACTCTTGGGCTAGCCGCTGCAAGTGCGATCCTGTGGAAAAAGTTTTTCCACAGCACCGCTTCGGCAGAGCGCGCCTGACGGTAAGTATGCTTGCTTCTGAACTGGATGAGGAAACACGGCAGTACGAACTGTCCCGACTCTTGTTGCGAGACGTTCGCAGCTCTGAAGGGCGCTTCTTACCAGCGGGATTCGATCTCCGTAATTTCTATCGAGATGCGGCGGCGCAGCGATTGCGGTGCCTTAGCTTGGCCGGCACAGCAATTGCGCACGAGGGAGCGGACGAGTTCTTCGCGCTCTAGGCGTTGCTGGCAAAAATCACATTGGGCGATGTGCTCGCGGATGGCTAAAGCGCGGGCGTAGGTCGTGGATTCATCGAGAAGCTCGCAAAATAGGTTGTGTACCTCAGTGGAGCTGCACGCACCGCAGTTCTTTCCGGTTGCGCCTTCCATTATTTCTCCTCCATGTCCGGGTGTTCTAATCCAATTCCTTGTTCACGTGCTACGTCCTTCAACGCCTTCCGGAGCATTTTTCTTCCACGGTGCAGGCGGGACATCACCGTTCCCAATGGAGTATCCATGATTTCGGCGATTTCCTTGTACGCTAAGCCCTCCACATCGGAGTAGTAGACCACCATCCGGTAATCCTCCGGCAGGTCATTAATGGCCTGCGAGATGGACCTATCTGGCATCTCTTTAAGCGCTGCCACCTCAGCGGATTCCAACCCAGTGGAATCGTGCCCTGCGGTGGTATAGAGCTGAAAATCACTCAGATCATCGGCAGAAGACTCGGTAGGACGCCGTTTCGCCTTGCGATAGGAGTTGATGTAGTTATTGGTCATGATGCGATAAAGCCATGCCTTCAGATTCGTTCCCTGCTTAAAGGAATGGAAGGACTTATAGGCCTTCAGATAGGTCTCTTGCACCAAGTCTTCCGCATCTTGCGGGTTTCGCGTCATGCGCAGCGCGCCGCCATAGAGCTGATCGAGCAGCGGGAGCGCTTCCTTTTCAAAGCGGCGCTGCAGCTCCTTCTCGCTCACTGTTTCTTTAACCACACAATCTATCCTAACGTCTCACGCTAAAATTCCTATATGGCCAAAAAGTCCCCGCATGCCGCTACCCCGGCGCTGAAAGTCATCGAAGATGCCGGAGTCAAACACTCCATATCCACCTTTGAAGCGGGCAAGGACCACTTCGGTGACCACGCCGCGGCGGCCTTAGACGTAGAACCCGAGCGCGTGCTGAAAACGCTCATTATTGATCTCACCGCGGGCAAAGGCCCGCGCCGCGAGCTGGCGGTGTGCGTGATTCCCACCACGCACCATTTAAGCCTCAAGAAGGCGGCGGCCGCCCTTGGCGTATCTAAGGCCGCCATGGCGCAGGTGCACGATGCCGAGAAATCCTCAGGCTACGTGCACGGCGGTATTTCCCCGCTCGGACAAAAGAATCCGCTGCCCACGGTGATCGAGGAATCCGCGGTGCTCTTCGATACTGTCTTTATCTCCGGCGGCCGCCGCGGCTTAGATATTGAGCTCAACGCAGAAGACCTCGCGCGCTTGTGCGGGGCTAACTTTGCCGATCTACTGGCTGAGTAGCTCCGGGTAGTCATTTGAGACAGTCCCCACAGCCTTATCCACCGCGTGGTACTCAAATCCCCGCAGGCCCGTGGGTGCTAGCAGCTCCTTAGCTTCGTCGGCGCTACCCTCGAGCCAGGTGCGCATCTCCTCTGGCGCTAAAAATCGCGGCAAGCGGTGGTGCAGCCACTCCATCTCTTCGGTAGCCGCGGTGGTCACGATGGTGGCAGAGAGCCGATCCAACCCGGTATCCCAGAGCCCCGCGGCCCACAGCAGTCCCTGGTCTGGATGGACGTAGTACGGTGTCTTGGTGGAGCCATCCTTGTGCCACTCGTAATAGCCGTTCATGGGGATAAGGCAGCGCTGGGATTTAAAGGCGGTGCGAAAAGACGGCTTGCTCGCCACCGTTTCTGCCCGGGCATTAAAAAGCGGCGGGCCATCTAGGTCTTTCTTCCACTGCGGCAAGAGCGCCCACCGCGCGGGATCGACTTCCGCTAGCTCCTCGCGCACGCGCACGATGGGAATGGGCTGAGTCGGGGCAATATTATATCGGGGCCCAGGCGTGCCCTGTGGGGCGTGGACTTCCTGGATTCCCGGGAGGTTTCCCACCTCATCGAGGAGGGACTCGGTAAAAAGAACGAATCTTCCGCACATGGCCTCTATTATGGACACTATGTCTCAACCTTGGACCGCCCCGCTGGCTACCAGCCCCGTTACGGGGGAACACCAGGTGCCAGGATCGAAATCGATTACCAATCGCGCCTTCATCCTGGCCGCGCTGGCTGATTCCCCGTCCATCCTGCACGCCCCGCTGGTATCGCGCGATACGCAGCTAATGGAGGATGCTTTGCGTGCCATGGGGGTTCGC
Source organism: Corynebacterium sp. KPL2830 (assembly GCF_040225635.1). Lineage (NCBI taxonomy): Bacteria > Bacillati > Actinomycetota > Actinomycetes > Mycobacteriales > Corynebacteriaceae > Corynebacterium > Corynebacterium sp. KPL2830. The sequence goes on from NZ_JBEHFR010000023.1 coordinate 3,277, forward strand.
TTCACCCATGACGGCGCCGATATCCACGTCCAGCCTGGGAAGCTGCACGGTGCCACGGTGGATTGTGGGCTGGCCGGCACCGTGATGCGCTTTGTGCCGCCGGTTGCGGCGCTGGCGGATGGCCCGGTGCGCGTCGATGGCGATAAGCAGGCCTATAACCGCCCCATGTCCACGACGCTGGATGCGCTGCGCAGCCTCGGCGTTGATGTAAAAGGCGAAAGCCTGCCCTTTACGGTGTCCGCCAACGGCGTGCCGGAAGGCGGCAAAGTCACCATCGATGCTTCTGGTTCTTCCCAGTTCGTCTCCGGCCTGCTGCTGAGCGGGGCGCGTTTTTCCCAGGGCATCCAGCTCACCCACGAGGGCGGCCAGCTACCATCTATGCCGCACGTGAAAATGACGGTGGGCATGCTACGCCAGGCGGGCGTACGCGTGGATTCGGATGGCACGACGTGGACGGTGCATCCCGGCCCCATTGCCGGGCGCGAATGGTTCATTGAGCCGGATCTCTCCAATGCCACGCCGTTCCTCGCCGCCGCGGCGGTCACCGGCGGGCGCCTGACCATCAAGAATTGGCCGGCGAATACCACCCAGCCGGGCGATGCCATCCGCCAGATCCTGCTGGATATGGGCGTGATGGTAACCCAGGAGCACAACAGCGTCACGGCAGAGGGCAACCCGGCAGGCAAGCTGCAGGGCATCGAGCGCAATATGGGCGATATCGGGGAGCTTACCCCCACCGTTGCGGCCCTGTGCGCGCTCGCGGAAACGCCGTCGCGGCTCACGGGCATTGCCCACCTGCGCGGCCACGAGACCGACCGTTTGCAGGCGCTCGCGGCGAATATCAATGCGCTGGGCGGCAGGGTCACCGAGCTTGACGATGGCCTAGTGATCGAACCCGCCGAACTCCACGGCGGCGATTGGCCGTGCTACGCCGATCACCGCATGGCCACCGCCGGTGCCATTCTGGGTTTGAAAGTCCCTGATATCCAGATTGAGGATATTTCCACCACTTCCAAGACCCTGCCCGGTTTCGCCCGCATGTGGGAGACGATGTTGCACCCCGACCAACAGGATTTACATGGCTAGACGTTTCGGTTCCTTTGATGAATCTGATGTGCGCGTGCGCCCCGGAAAGGGCTCGCGCCCGCGCACCAAGGATCGTCCCAAGCACAAAAATGCCAAATACGGCATGGTAATCACCAAGGACCGCGGGCGGTGGGGCGTCGCGCTTGACGATGGCCCCCACGTCACCGCCATGCGCGCCCGCGAGCTGGGCCGCACCGCCATCGAAGTCGGTGACCGCGTCGGCGTGGTTGGTGATACCTCTGGTGCCAAGGACACGCTGGCGCGCATCGTCAAGCTGGCGGATCGCACCTCCGTGCTGCGTCGCACCGCCGATGACACGGATCCGTATGAGCGCATCGTGGTGGCCAATGCCGATCAATTGCTGATCGTTTCTGCCGTGGCCGACCCTCCCCCGCGGTCCGGCTTTGTCGAGCGCGCCTTGATTGCCGCGTTCGTGGGCAACCTGCACCCCATTTTGTGCCTTACCAAGACCGATCTCGCGGACCCGACGCCGTTTGCAGAAGAGTTCGCCGATTTGGATGTCACGGTGGTCGAGGCCGGGGTCGAGGATGGCTTGGAAGCCGTGCGCGCGCAGGTAGATGGCCATATTACCGCGCTCATCGGGCATTCCGGGGTGGGCAAGTCCACGCTGGTCAACCGGCTAGTTCCAGATGCAGAAAGGGAAACGGGGGAAGTATCGGGCATCGGCAAGGGCCGGCATACCTCGACGCAATCGGTGGCCCTCCCCTTGCCCACCGATGCTGCTGGCACCGACTCCCAGGGCGGCTGGATCATCGATACGCCGGGTATTCGCTCCTTTGGGCTGGCGCACGTGGACGCGGATACCGTCCTTGGCGTTTTCGAGGACCTCGCTGCGGCTATTGAGGAATGCCCGCGCGGCTGTACGCACGCGGGTCCACCGGCGGATCCCGAATGCGGGCTCGATGATCCAGAAATCATTCCCGAGGGCACCGCTACCGCCCGCCGGCGCGATGCGGTACGCGGGCTGCTGCAAGCCCTGCGCACCAACGTGGAGTGGGAAAACTAGCGCGGCTTAGAGCAATTCCACGAGGAAGGGCAACTCCGTGGGGTGGTAGAAGGCCATGAAGTTATCAAGGGCATCTCCCACCGCGAGCTCCGCGTCCTCATCGCCCAGGTCCGCGGAATCAATGGCCTCGATGGCCTTGGCGGTTGCCTCTTCGGATTCTTCAATATCCACGTGAATGGCGGCGAGATTATCAGTGCCAAACTGCGCTGGCTGAAGCTCCACCACCGGCTCGCCCATATCTGGGCGCGGGGTGACTGCAGTTTCATCAACATCGATGGAAATGACCACGCGCCGGTGCGGGAACTTCTCCTCGTCCCCAATGGTCAACAGGCGCAGCGAGGCCATGGAGGCCTCGAGGAAGGCCGAGTAGGCAATCTCTTCTTCATCGCCTGCGGTATAAAAATCGCGCAAGGCTGGGGTCACCATGAATCCCCACCCAGAGCGCGCCGCGAGCGTTCCGGTCTCAGCGAGCTCCGCCAGCATGGCATAGGTCGCCGGAATATAGACGCGGGCTTGAGCCACTAAAATTCCCCTTCAATATCGAATACGGCTTGAATTTCTACAGACACGCGGTCGAAGCTGGTGTACAAGAAACCGATCATCCCGGCATCGACGGCGGCGCGCACGTTGAGGATCGAATCATCGACCATGACGCAATCGCTCAAGGGCAGCTCGAGGGCATCGGCAGCCGCTTGGAAGGCCGCAACCTCCGGCTTTTCCGCCCCGATTTCGCCAGACAGCACCACGGCATCGACGTTGCCGCGGTATTCCCACTCGCGAATGTGCTCAGCGCCGGAACCGCCCGGGTCATTAGACAAGATAGCGGTTGCGGCACCATTTGCCTTCGCCGCAGATAGCAGAGCCTTCCAGCGGCGATTGTCCTCTTCAGCGCCATCGAGGACGCCGACATAGTCAACGATGAGACCACGCATATTTTTAATCCTTCAGTACACGAATACTTTGTAACTCCCGAAAGTATAGCGAACTGCGCTTATATTCTCGCCCGCCTCATACAGGAAACTGCCAGAAATAGCGCGCGCAGCGCCCCCATGAGATAATTATCACGCGTTCGCCTCCCTGCCCTTTTTGCAGGAGCACTCATTTCACCATGTATGAGCCCATTCCCGGCTACTCTCATCTCAAGCTATACATCGCCCCGCACCGCATCCATTACGGCCGTCTGCCCACGACGGCAGAGGTAGCCGCCCAGCACCATATCCAAGCCTGGGTCGTCTTTATCCTTGAGGTCGCCGCCGGCTACCGCCCGCTGGCAAACCTTAATTCCCCGCGCTTTTCGGATTCCATCCGCCTGCACATTGGTTCTTGGGTACACCGTCGAAAAAGCCCCTATGACACCGATGCCCTGCGCCTTACCAGCCTGCACGCGCGGCCTAATGGCGAATACTTCGGTTCCGCGGTCATCGGCACCCAGCGCCACGCCTTTACCGGCTCCGCCACGGACCAGGGGCTGCGCTCGTTTCGGCTGCTCTAAAACTAACAGCGCTCCTCCCGCTTTCCCCACCGCGCGAGGGCGGGGAGGAAGAGGAAGGGGTGCAAAAGAGCGCGGAGGTTTTATGCCTCTACTGTTTCTTGGCCTGCAGGACCAGAGCCCGAGTCACCGCCGGACTCTTGGTTTTCTTCCTGCTGCTTGAACTGCTTGCGCAGCATGAACAACTGGCGCACGGTTTCTTCCTTCACGCCTTCATTCATGGCATTGAACATATCGCCACCCTCCTTCTGGTATTCCACCAGCGGGTCGCGCTGCGCCATCGCGCGCAGGCCGATGCCCTCCTTGAGATAGTCCATCTCATAAAGGTGCTCGCGCCATTTCTGGTCAATAATCGGCAGGATGACCATGCGCTCGGTATTGCGCATCTGCTTGTCTCCGCCGATGGCAGACACGGCTTCCTCCAGCTTGTCGTACTCCCGGTTCGCGTCGGTGACGAGGGCATCGCGCAGCTGCTCCGCGGTGAGCTCGCCTGGGGAGCCGTACTCGGAGCCTTCTACGAGTTCCTCCGGGGACATCGTGGGACCGTACAGTGCCTCGAGGGCATTCCAGAGTTCCTCGAGGTTCCAGTCCTCGACATAACCGGTGGCGGTAGCACCCGCGACATAGGCAGAGACCGTGTCATCGATCATGGTGCGGATATCGTCCTTGATGTCATCGGCATCGAGGATGGAATAGCGCGTGGAGTAAACCACCTTGCGCTGCTCATTGAGCACCTCATCGTACTTCAGCACGTTCTTGCGCATCTCGAAGTTCTGGTTCTCCACCTGCGCCTGGGCGCCCTTAATGGAGTTCGAGACCATCTTGGCCTCGATGGGGACATCATCAGGCACGTTGAGGCGGTTCATCATGTGCTCCATGGACTGGCCCACAAAGCGCACCATCAATTCATCGCGCATGGACAGGTAGAAGCGGGTCTCGCCCGGGTCCCCCTGACGGCCGGTACGACCGCGCAGCTGGTTATCAATGCGGCGGGACTCGTGGCGCTCGGTGCCCAAGACATAGAGTCCGCCCGATTCGCGCACCTCATCGCCCAAGCGCTTCGAGCGCTCTTTCTCGCCGTCGATCTCGGCTTCCCAGGCCTCCTGGTACTTTTCCTCATCCTCAAAGGGGTCGAGGCCGCGCTCGCGCAGCTTCTCATCAAGGATGACTTCCGGGTTACCGCCAAGCACGATATCGGTACCACGGCCGGCCATGTTGGTTGCCACGGTCACGGTGCCGGGGCGGCCCGCACGGGCAATGATCTGGCCCTCTTCTTCGTGGTGCTTGGCGTTGAGCACGTTGTGCTGCACGCCGCGCTTGCTAAGCAACTGCGACAAGTATTCGGAGCGCTCCACAGAAGTGGTACCGACCAAGACCGGCTGGCCATGCTCGACGTGTTCTGCAATATCATCAACCACCGCAGCGAACTTTGCCTCTTGGGTCTTGTAAATGCGGTCCGAGTGGTCGGTGCGCTGGTTCGGCTTGTTGGTAGGAATAGGAACCACATCCAGCCCATAGATGGAATGCAGCTCCGCGGCTTCCGTTTCCGCGGTACCGGTCATGCCGGAGATCTTTTCATAGAGGCGGAAGAAGTTCTGCAGGGTAACCGTCGCCAGCGTCTGGTTCTCGTTTTTGATCTCCACCTGCTCCTTGGCCTCAATGGCTTGGTGCATGCCTTCGTTGTAGCGGCGACCGGCCAAAACGCGGCCGGTAAAGCCATCCACGATCATCACTTCGCCGTTGCGGACGATGTAGTCCTTATCGCGGGTAAAGAGCTCCTTGGCCTTCAACGCGTTATTGAGGTAGGAAACCAACTGGGAGTGCTCAGGCGCGTAGAGGTTATCAATGCCGAGCTGATCTTCGACGTACTCCACGCCCTCTTCCAAGACGCCGATGGTGCGCTTTTTGTGGTCCACCTCGTAGTGGATTCCCTCGCGCATGCGCGGCGCCAGCTGCGCAAAGACGCCGTAGAACTGGGAAGAGCCGTCAACCGGGCCGGAAATGATGAGTGGGGTACGGGCTTCATCGATAAGAATCGAGTCCACCTCATCCACGATGCAGAAATTGTGTCCGCGTTGAACTACATCATTGAGGGTGCGCACCATGTTATCGCGCAGGTAATCAAAGCCCAGCTCGTTATTGGTGCCGTAGGTAATATCGCAGTCGTAGGCTTCCTTGCGCTCTTGCGGGCGCATTTCAGACAAGATAACGCCCACGGACAGGCCCAACCAGCGGTGCACACGGCCCATCATCTCGGCGTCACGCTTGGCCAGGTAGTCATTGACCGTGACGATGTGGACGCCTTGGCCCTCCAAAGCGTTGAGGTAAGCGGGCAACAGGGAGGTCAGGGTCTTACCCTCACCGGTGCGCATCTCTGCCACGTTGCCAAAGTGCAAGGCGGCACCGCCCATGATCTGCACGGGGTAGTGCTTTTGTCCCAGGACGCGCCAAGCGGCTTCGCGGACGGTAGCAAAAGCATCGAGCAAGATGTCGTTCTTTTCTTCGCCATCTTTCAAGCGAGTTTTAAACTCGTCAGTCTTGGCCTTTAGCTCATCGTCCGAAAGCTCCGCGTACTGATCCTCGAGTGCAATTACATCGTCTGCAATCTTGCCCAGGCGCTTGACCGTACGGCCCTCGCCCGCGCGCAGCAGCTTGGAAAGTCCAAACACTATTCGTTAGTCCTTCTTGTCGCGACACATTAGTTAACTTCCCGCAATTGTACTCACGCCACTGCCCTTGTCGCGTTCCACCCGCCATTAAACGATAGTGATTTCACACTAAACGCACTAAGAAAATGGATAGCTCACAGCATGAGAAATCACCCCCTCCCCGCCTCATCGAGCAATCGCGCGATGGGCAGGAAGGGGGTGAAGTAACTTAACGCCCTAGCCGGGCACGAGGGATTTTAGCCCTCTGCATCCTCAGACAAGGAGATGATGCCGTAGTCGAAGGCGTGGCGGCGGTAAACCACGGAAGGCTTGTTGTTTTCCTCATTAACGAAGAGGAAGAAATCGTGGCCAACCAGCTCCATCTCGCTCAAGGCATCGTCCACGCTCATCGGGGTGGCCGGGTGCTCCTTGGTGCGCACGATCTGGCCGGGGCGAACGTCCTCGACGGTCTCAGCATAAGGATCGACCAAACGCTCTTCCTTAGCGCGCTGTGCTTCTGCCTCCGCAACCATCTCAGCGGCGATTTCGCCGGTGCCCTTCTGTGCGCGGTGGCCGCCCTTGACGTATTCACGGCGCACCTTCACCTTGCGCAGGGAACGTTCCATCTTCCCCATTGCGGTTTCCAGCGCTGCGTAGAAGGAGTCTTCCTTAGCCTCTGCGCGGGCGATGTGACCCTTGCCGGTTGCGGTGATCTGGATGCGGTCGGACTCTGCTTCGCGGCGTGGGTTCGGCTCGTGCTGCAATTCCACGTGGAAGAAGGTCAATGTGGGATCAAGGCGTTCAATCTTTGCCAGCTTGTCGTTGACGCGCTCCTGGAAGTGTTCCGGTACATCAACGTTACGGCCCGTAATCGTTACCTGAGCTTTGTTTGGCTGGGACATTGAGATGCCTCCCTTTGGTAGTGGGGACTAGAAACAATCACAGTAACTGTTCCTCTGTGACACTTTTAATAATACCAGTGGTTATGACCTGATGGCATTAGGGGGTAACACCGTGCACCCCACCCTGTGATGTGCCTTAAGCATCGGCAAAAGCCAACGCCCCATAGACCGTGGCGCCGGCGGCGCGCAGGGCCGCCATGCTGGCCGCGAGGGTAGCACCGGTGGTTATAACGTCATCGACAAGCAGCGCCTGCTCACCGCCCATCGGGGTGCTAATCCCCACGCGCCCCTGCAGGTTCGCCCACCTATCCTGCGCATTGAGCTCGGATTGATCCGCCGTATCCGCGCCCATGACAAGCGCCTCGCGCACCCGCAGGCCCTGCTGCCGGCGCGCCGCACCCTGGCACATGGCCATCACGGGATCACCGCCGCGCATGCGCGCAGAGCGGCGCCGCGTAGGGGCCGGCACCAGGCACAGCTCGCGGGGAATCTCGCCACGGGCGGCCAAGTGTGCCACGCCCGCGGCCACCACAGCACCTATATAATCGCGCACTTCCCTATTGCCCTGTTCTTTCATGCTGATGATGATATTGCGGCGAATATCGGAATAGGACCCTAGGGCAAATACCGGCGCCCCGAGCAGCCGCGGGCGGCTTACCAGGTAAGGAGGCTGGCGCAGGTGTTCCCGGCACTGCGGGCACAAGACGTGGCCGGGCGCGCGGCACCCGGCACACGCACGCGGAAAAATCAGCTCTCGCACACTCACGGCGCGACACCACCCCATCCCCCGAAAGGTCCTCTGCGGCAGCGTCGCCTAGCGCCGCCGCCTTCTAACTGGACACGATAGGCGAAGAGCGCCGACCCTGCAGGCCAGGCACCTCGCGCCAGTTCACCTCATCGACCACCGTGGCGGGAAGCTCCAGCATGGCATGGGAATCCGTAATATAAAGCTTCGATGGCGAGGTAGCCACCGCAACTACCGGGGCGGTGATATTACCCGTCGGCATGGTAGAGGCCGAGGAACCATCCTGCTCGATGCGCCATACCGGCGACTGCCCAGAGGACGTACCCACAATGAGCGAGCCATCGTTATTCCAATCCAGCGATAGTGCCGAGCCGGAAACTTCAGGGCCCACTTCGCGGGCGTTGACGATGCGCTTATCGCCGCTGCTGGATTGGGCCACCGCGGCGATGTAGACGTGGCCGTCAATGATCATCGCAGCGCGTGCGCCGCTATGAGAGAGGCGGATAACTGAGATTTCGCCCTCGATATCGTCGATGCTGCGGGCATCGACCTCGGATTCTGAAATCCGCCCGGTGGTCTTGGAGCGCACGACGCGCACGATGCGGTCACCATCGACCACCGTCCACACGGCCTGCCCGTTATATTCAAAGGTGGGCCGCGCCAGCGTCTTACCATCAACCGAATCCTGCAGCGCGGCACCAATTTCGCCCATCTGCAGCTTGAAGTCGCCGCTAGGCTTCCGGCTAACCGCCGCAATCATGCCGGACTCGGTGACATCGACCGATTGCACATTGCCGCTCGAGCCCAAAGAGCCCTTAACCGGCTCGGCCACCCCGCTATCGACCTCCAGCACGTTGCCCTCATTCAGGGCGTACAGCGTGGACAGGGAATTGCTATTGACCTTGGGGTTATAGTCAGCAAAATCATCCACGCTGACGGTGTCCATGCCTTCTACCAGATTGCTGCCATCAGCCTTGACCTTGAAGGGGCCGATATGCCCGGCATCAGAAAGCGTCCAGACCAATTGCGCCGCAAAGCGGGTGCGGTCATTTTCATCCAGGTCCGACAGGCCCTCGAACTGGTAGCCGTTTTCGTTGTCATAGCCGGCGAAGGTGACCTTTTCATCCGCCGCCCGGCGGGTGGCCGGAGCAATGCTGCTAGATGGGCCTTCCATCAAGAGGGTGATCAGCGTGGACTCGGATTCCTCGCTGCCCTTATACAGCCACCGGCGGTCCGGGGCGAGGACGTCATCGGTTTGTTTATAAAAATAGAGCGATTGCGGGGTGTAATGATTGCGCAGCTCATTGCGCTCGATAACCAACCCTGCCGGAAGACTATCAACGAGCCACTGGTCATCTACCATTTTCATGTCAATGGTAGCTTCATAGCTCTCATTTTCCGGCACATAGGCCCCGCCGGATTTGAGGCGTCCGATGATGGTGCCGCGCACATTGAAGGAACGCGCATCCGCCGCCGTATTTTGCTTCTTATCGGGCGCGGTCACGATATCCAGGCTATCGACCACCATGACATCGCCCGAGGCATCCCAGGCCCCGCGGGCGTTATTCGTGAGGAACCCGCGAGCAGCATCGTGGTCATTGGTAGGAACGGCCGCAGCGCGATAAAAATCGCGAAGGGTAAGGTCCGGGTCCGCCCCCACCTCTGGGGCAATGACCTCTTCCGGGCCATCGGCCTGTTTGTGGTAGGTACCCACGACCTGGGGGCTCGTATCGTGCGGCAAGGTTGAGCAGCCGGTGACAAAGCACAGCGCCACCACCGCGCCCACGGCGGTGTGCCGCCGCCATATTCCCTTCATAATGACCGAATTCATTTATTTATCCCCCTTAAAATCCGGCGCCTTATAGGAGCGCCTCTCGGGCGAGGCGGCCCCGGCGGCCCCACGGTTGCGCTCAGAAGGCCACAGGATTCCGTCACCATCCGCCTCGGCCGCCTCCGCCGAGTCATCGTCGATGCCAATTCCGCGGCCTACCACCGAGCTGCTGCTTGGCGATGCCCCACCGGCGCCACCCTCGCCCTCATCTTCTGCTGCACCAGCATCCGCTTCCCCAGCGTCCGCTGCATCAGATTCCGATGAACCAGCATCACGAGCTGCATCATCGGCGGCGCCAGTTGCGCTGCTGGGTTCTGCGGTAGCAGGGGCATCGTCAAGCGAATCGTGCCCGTCGTGCGCGGCGTCTGAACCGGTGCCCGGGGCGCCTGGAATCTCGCGGGAGATGGGTTCTTCACCAATCTCGGTATTCGGCTCGCGCGGGATGATGAGGCGGAAGCGGGAACCGTACCCGAAGACGCCAAAGGCATCGAGCGTGCCGCCGTGCAAGACCGCGTCCTCGCGGGCAATGGCAAGGCCCAGCCCGGTGCCGCCAGAGTGGCGCTTGCGGGAGGAATCCGCGCGCCAGAAACGGTTGAATACCAGCTCTTCTTGCCCTGGTTTCAGGCCCACGCCGTGATCCGTTACCGCCACGCCCACGGCCTTCTCCGTGGTGGCGATATCGATGACCACGGGTTTGCCCTCAGAGTGGTCGATGGCATTGGCCAAGAGGTTGCGCAAAATGCGCTCGATGCGCCGGGAATCGGCCTGGATGGTGATCCGCTCGTCCGGCATATTGCGGACCACCTCCACGTCGAGCTTTTGGGCTAGGTGCTCAACCTGGCGGTAGGCGGCATCCACGCAGGATCGCAGGTCAATGGCCGTGGTGGACAGGTCCGCCACGCCGGCATCGTGTCGGGAAATCTCGAGCAGATCCGCGAGCAGCTCCTCGAAGCGGTCCAGCTCCCTGGACATGAGCTTGGAGGCGCGCTGCGCGCCCGCGGGCAGGCTATCGGCCTCGGATTCGATGAGGTCTGCGGCCATGCGCACGGTGGTAATGGGGGTGCGCAGCTCATGGGAGACATCGGAAGTAAACTGCCGCTGCAAATCGCCGTATTCCTCCAGCTGCGCAATCTGGGAGGACAATTTATCCGCCATATTATTAAAGGAGGCGGCAAGCCGGCCCATCTCATCGTCCCGGTCCACGGCCATGCGCTCCTTGAGGTGGCCTGCGGCCAGGCGCTGGGCGATGCGGGACGCGGACTTAATCGGGGTAATGACCTGCTGGGTTGCCAACCAGGCAATGCCCACCAGCAAGACCACGACCACCACGCCGGCGGCAGAGAGCAGACCGCGCATCAGCGCCATTGTGGACTCTTCCGATTCCATGGAAAGAGCCAGGTAGACCTGCAAATTCGGAATCTCGGCATCGGTGGGCGTGCCCACCATGAGCGCGTTATAGTAATCGCCATTGCCGCGCGGGACCGGATAATACTGCTGCGCAATCTGGTCCTGGCCCACCATCTGCCGCATTTGTTCCGGCACCGGGAAATCCTCCGGCGAGGTGGTGATGGATCCATCTTGGTTTTCCACCACGATGACGGGTTCATACACGGCCTGCGCATCGCCTTGTTGCGCAGAGAGCTGATCCAAAGAAGCGCGGGCGGAATTGATGCGCACCTGCACCGAATTGGCCGAGCTGGTGGCATCGATTTGCTGCTCCACCGCCGTGCGGGCGCGCTCGAGCTCCTGCAGCGCGACGTCTTCTTTTTGGGATACCAACCGCTGGGTCAGCACAGAGACCAAGGCATAGGCCAAGATGATCATGACCACCGAGGAGGCGACCACAATCATGCCGATAACGCGCGCCTGCAATGAGGTGCGCAGCGTATCTACTATGGCGTCACGAATGCGCCGCACGCGGTCCAGAATTCTGATGTTTCCTTACTCCCCGGCACCGGCCTTGCCGGTCTTATACCCCACGCCGCGCACGGTCAGCACGATCTGCGGATCTTCCGGATCGTGCTCGATCTTGGCGCGCAGGCGCTGCACGTGCACGTTAACCAAACGAGTATCGGAGGCATTGCGGTAGCCCCAGACGGATTCCAGCAGCGACTCGCGGGTATGCACCTGCCCTGGGTGCCGCGCCATTTCCAGCAGGAGATCGAACTCCAGCGGGGTCAGGTTTAATTCGGTGCCATCGGTACGGCGCACCGTGTGCTCCGGCACGTCGATGATGAGATCAGCGACCTCAAGGGTTTCCGGTTCCGCGGAATCGGTGCGGCGCAGGCGCGCCCGAATGCGGGCGATGAGTTCCTTCGGTTTAAAGGGCTTGGTGATGTAATCATCCGCGCCGGATTCAAGCCCCAAGACCACGTCCACGGTATCGGTCTTGGCGGTCAGCATGACGATGGGCACCGCGGACTCGCGCCGGATGGTGCGGCAGATATCCACACCATTCATGCCCGGCAGCATGAGGTCCAAAAGGATGAGATCCGGTTCGTGCTCGCGGAAGGCAGGAACGGCATCGTTGCCATCCATGACGGGGACGGGGTTTAGTCCCTCAGATTCAAGGACAATGGTCAGCATTTCCGAGATCGCTGGATCATCATCCACGACCAAAATCGTTGGCGCCACGTTTTAATCTCCTACAAGGTCATTTATTGCTGCCGTAATAGTATCCGCATCGGCGGTGGCGATCCAGCGCCCACCCCAACCGGATTCGACCAAGCGCCGGTAGGCGGCGGCGGTGCGCTCCTGCAATCCCCCATCGCGTTCATAGTGGTCGCGCTCGCGGGTGGAATCGGTGGCGGCCCGAGACTGCGCTCTTGCCGATGCCACCTCCACCGCCGTATCCACATACACCTGCAGGTCCGCTTTCGGCAGGCCCAAGGTGCCAAATTCTAGATCGTGGACCCACTGGAAGAGGCTATCGTCGCGCAACCGGGCCGCGGAATAAGCGGCATTGGAGGCCACATAGCGATCCAAGATCACAACCTCGCGGGTTTCCTTCGCCGCCAGCAATTCCTCTTTTATCCCAAAGCGGTCGAGGGCGAAGAGCGTGGCCATGCCGTAGGCCGAATCCGTGAGATCGCCCATCTTTCCGTACAGCGCCTCGCGCGCGAGCTGCGCGTGGATGGAGGTGTCATAGCGCGGAAAGGATACGGTCCTTACCGAGACTTGGAGGGCGTCTCGCACTGCGGTCGCAAGCGTATTTTTTCCGGCGCCGTCGATGCCTTCAATGCTTATGAGCATGGTGAGATACGCAGAATCCTTTCTGCTCTGTGGCGGCGCCTTTGGCACCGAGGGAGGTGGTTTTTTAAGAAAGTGCCTCGATAAACGGTTCCACGTCGTAGTCTTCTTCGACGGTGTCCAAGATCTCGAGGGCATTTTCGGTCAAGGTATCGTCAACGGTTCCCACCAAGTCCCTAATATAGGGGTAGTCCTCGACGGTTTCGCTGGCACTGAACGGCGCGCCCGCCCAAATGGCGGCGATCGTGGCCGCAGCGTGGGCGTTGAGCTGTTCCTCTTCGGTTATATCGTCCTTGCTGCGGGCTACCTCGCAGGCATCCTGCACAGCGCGGATTACCCCTTCTTCATCGAGGTTTGCCAATTCATCTAAAAAATCCACGTTGAGATCGGTGCTAAAAATCTCTTCGTCCCAGCTGCTCATTTCTCACTCCTTCGACGGGTTTAGCGCCATTTATACACGCTTTTCCGGCGGAGAAAAATCGGGCATGAAAAGGATTGCATAGGCACTGCCTTTTCTCATCTTCGCGTTGTTTACATATCACGGAATCCGCAGCCTATCGCGGAAATTCCAATACATGATACTCTCGTTATCAACTTGTTACCCACCCTATGCAACCAAGAAAGGAGGGCACGATGAAACCAGATTCACGTCGCGTGTACGTCTTCATCGTGCTCGGCCTTATCGCCGCCGTCGTCGTGGGAGTGGGCGTGTGGCGCATGAGCACGCCGAGCGCCCGTTACTCCAATGCCGCGAATGAGTCCCCTACCTCTACCGTGGCACCAAAAAATACGTCCGCTGAAGAATCGACCTCATCGTCGACGCATAAGAAGCCCTCGACGGAAAACTCTGCCCCCGCAGAGGCCAATTCTGGCGCCGGTGAATCAGACCACCAACACCCTGAATCAACGGACCCATACTTGGCGCCCAATGCAGTCACGCATCCCCACGCAGCCACCCGCCCTACCAAGGTGTACCGTCCCGACAATGTGTACTCGCCAGGCACTTCCGTTAATAATGCGCCCTCCAACCAGGGCGGGCAGCTGCCGCAGAATGGTAACGGCACAGGCACCGGCACCATGCAGGCGGTCCCGGATAACCCCAGCAAGCCGGATAACCTAGCACCGTCGTCCCCGGCACCGAGCTCACCGGCGCCCGCCCCCGCCCCGGGCAAAGAGAAGCCTGGTCAGGACGATCAGGGTGGCGAGCCTGGCAAGCCTGGTAAGCCGGAGGAGCCGGCCGAATCCGGTACCCCGGCGCCGCCAGCGACGCAGGCTCCGCACAAGCCTCGTCCCGAGTCGAGCACGCAGCGCACCCCGTCGGCTCCCGATCCCACCACGGAGGGACACGGCGCGGGAGCGGGCGCGCCTTCTGGTGCACCGCAGACGAAGAATAAGTCGCACGCCGAGCCACAGGCAACCGAGAAGCTTGCCCCAACGCAGCAGCAGCCAGGAAACCAAGAACCCACGGATCTCCCGGCAACGGGAAGCTCAGCCGCCAGTTCTTCTACTGCGCGCTAAATCCTCACCACGGCTAGCGCACTGGTGATGAAGAGCTAGTCCCGGCCCAACCGTGGCCAGCACCTAAAAATGCCCCCTTGCTGGGATTTTCCAGCAAGGGGGCATAGTTGTGAGGCCGCTTAGACTCGGGCGACGAATAATTGCGCCGTGCTGCCCTCAGGATTTTCCTTTTCTACAGCGTGAGCCTGGGCGGTAACCATGCCGTCGGAGGCCGGCAGCCATGCGGCCTGGCCCGGGGAAAGGATCAATTCCTCGCCCGCAGCATTGCGCAGGTTGAGGGACCCACCGGTGCACAAGGCGATGGTGGGGCCGTCATAGTCGAGGTCGACGGAAGAATCCGGCCCGAGCTCGGCGCGGTCGAGCAGGAATTCATCAATGGGCACCGGATAGGACCATGCCGCGGCGCCGTGGACATTGTCCTGGTGCTGCTTATCCTTTTGCTGCACCCGCGGCTCAGTGGCGGCCGCGTAGGTCAAGACCTTGACTAGCTCCGGTACATCCACGAATTTCGGGGTCAACCCGCCGCGCAAAACATTATCGGAATTGGCCATGATTTCTACGCCAAGTCCGGAGACATACGCGTGGAGTTGTCCGGCATCGAGGTAGACGGCTTCGCCTGGGGCAAGCTCGATGTGGTTGAGCAAGAGCGCACCAAGCACGCCGATATCGCCAGGATAGCGGTCATTAAGGTCCACCACCGTAGCCATGACCCGCGCCTTCCAGTCCGTGGGATCGGCGGTGATCAGGCGCTCACCGGCGGCGACGATGGCCTTAATGAGCTCCTTGCGCTTGGCCGACGGGATGGTAATCCACGTGGTAAAAAGCACCCGGAGGTTGGCGGACTCGGAGGATTCCTCGGGATCATCGTCAAGCATGGCCAGGTAGCGCTCAAGCTCTGGGCACTGCAGGGCGGCAAAGAGCTCGCGGGTTTGTGCAAGGGGACGGAAACCGGCCATGGCGTAGAAATCCGAAAGAGCCACGATAAGTTCCGGCTTGTGGTTATCGTCCTTGTAATTGCGGTTTGCGGCCTGCAGGGCAATGCCCGCTTCGTTTTCGCGGGCGAAACCCTCCTCGGCCTGCTCCTTAGACGGGTGGGCCTGCAAAGACAGCGGATCTTCGGCGGCAAGGATCTTCAGCAGGAACGGCAGGTTCTCGCCGTATTCTTTATAGACTCGAGCGCCCAGCTGGCCTTCTGGATCCGCCGCAATAACCTCATTGAGAAGCTGGCCATCCACCGTGGAGGGATCGCCCGGGTGGGCGCCAAACCAGAGTTCAGCCACCGGCTTTTCTGCGGCTTCTTCGCCCCGCAGCTCAGGGATGAGGGTGCGCGAACCCCACGAGTAGTTGCGGGTAGCGCCTTCCAGTAATTGCATTTATTTCTATCCTTTAGAAATCTCGTAGGCGGTCGCGGCAAAACTCCGCGTAATAAGCTGCAGTGAGCGGGCAAGATGCCCAAGGCCCGGTTCCGGGTCGGTGCTGCGGACTGCAAGCGAGTTGGGCAGGTTCGCCTCTTCCTGCCCCCAGAAAATCACCTTCAAGGGTATCAAAGGTACATCCGCGCCAGCACCGTCGATGAAGGGGTCGTAGAAAAGGTCATCGGCAGGCGCGGGCGCCGTACTGGATTCAGCACCCCGATCGAGTGCGCCGCGCAGGTCAGCGGGCTCGACAAAGGTGCCGGGCAACCCGTGCACGGCCCAGATGGTTGCTGCCATACGGGCGACCAAGGTATCGATGTGTACGCGCTCGCGGCGCTCGGCATACGCGTAGGGATCGATGACGCAGGAGTGGATAATCCGCGCGCCCTCGGCGTATTCGCGCAGCTGCCGGCCGGGATTGATGGCATCATCGCGCTCTGGCGAAAGCTGCTCAATCTCGCGGTCCACGGCGGCGGCTAGATCCTCTAGCTCCTCGTGCACCGCGTGTGGGGAGGTATGCACGATGCTGCACAGCGCGTACAGGGCCGTGATAAACCGCGCCGGCGAGCAGCCCTCTGCGGTGGGAAGCGACGGGGCAATCAGGGTGTCTTCCGGGCAATCCTCTACCAAGGGGCCGCTTGCCGGGCCCACCAAGATGGTGGTGGCGCCACGCTGGCTTGCCGCGATGAGCGCGCGGGAGGCCCAATCGCATTCTGCGGGCTCGCCCACCGCCACGACGATATCGAGCGCGCCCACGTATTGCGGCAGCGATTCCGTCACCACCAGCGGAATGCGCAGCGGTTCGGCCAAGCCGACGCCGAGGTGCGCTGCCTCGCGGGCGATGGCATCGGTGGGCAGGATGACCAGGGAGCGCGGGTTGAGCCCGTTGAGGATCTCACCCCAGCGCCCCATTTGCCCGGCGAGCAGACGAATCTGCGCGCCCTCGTGGGCGACATCAAAAAATCGCACCGTTTCGGTGTCATAGGCGGAACCATCAGTGAAACCGTTATCCATATCGCTCAAGCATAGTCTGGCTCCCACTATGATGGTGCGGCATGACGTCCGCACAGATTCACCCCGTATCCCTTATCGGTGGCGGCCCCGGCGCGTGGGACCTGATTACGGTTCGCGGCATGCACGCCTTGCAGGAGGCCGAGGTCATCCTGACCGATCACCTAGGCCCTGCCCCGCAGTTGGATAAGCTCTGCAATATCTCCGCCAAGGAGCTTATCGATGTCTCCAAGCTGCCCTACAAGAAGTCCATTACCCAGGACAAGATCAACGAGCTGCTCATCGAGCACGCCCAAGCCGGCCGGAAGGTAGCGCGGCTGAAGGGCGGAGATCCTTTCGTGTTCGGCCGCGGCTTTGAAGAAGTACAGGCCTTAACCCAGGCATCTATCCCCACCACCGTCATCCCAGGGGTGACCTCCGCGGTTTCCGTGCCCGCGGGCATTGGCATCCCCGTCACCCAGCGCGGAATGGTTCACGGCTTTACCGTCGTATCAGGGCATCTGCCGCCTGGTCACGAGAAGTCCCTGGTGGATTGGCATGCCCTGGCCCAGTCAGGTGCGACCTTGTCCATAATCATGGGCGTGAAAAATGCCCCGGCGATTGCCAGGGCATTGCAAAAAGGCGGGCTTGCTGGGTCGACGCCGTGCGCGATTATTCAGGAGGGCACCCTGGATACGCAGCGGGAATTTCGCTGCGATCTAGAACACCTTGCGCAGACGATGGAGGACAATAACGTCTCCTCCCCCGCTGTGTATGTCATTGGCGAGGTTGCCGGCCTCAACCCGGCCGAGGATTAGGCTTTATCCGCCCGCGGTGCGGATTCCTCCACGGCGCTCACGTCCTTGGAGGCACCGGCCGCGCTGTGTGCAAAACCTGCGGCATGAAATTCCGCGTGCGCCTTGGTTTCGGCGTTTTCGGCCTCCAGCTCCCTCGCGCGGGCTGCCCGGGTAGCGCGCGCACCGTGGATGGTGGCGGAAATGCCCACGACGAGGACTAGGACCATGAGCAGCGGGGAGACGAAGCCCGGTACCGTCAGCCCGAAGTAGGTTTCTAGCCCGCCTAAGACCTTGCCGATATTGAGAGCCACGATGGCCGTACCCACGAGGCCACCGAGGACGACCGGCTCGATCCGGGAAATCACCCATGCCGCAATCGGGGCGGCGATGGACCCGCCGATGAGCAGGGCCAGCACGGCGGAGAGGTTGGCGACGATATCCTGCCACAATCCAACGACGAAGCCGAGGGTGGCGCCCAGTGTGACCAAGAATTCGGCGGTATTTACCGTGCCGACGATGCGGCGGGGCTGCTCGCGGCCAATCGCCATGAGCGTGGAGGTGGATACCGGACCCCAGCCGCCGCCACCGGTGGAGTCAACGAAGCCGCCAACGGAACCGAGCCCGATCAAAAATGGGGTGGAATGGCTGCGCTTTTGCACAAACTTCGCCCGGCGCGGGCGGGAAAAGCGCCAGATGAGGTTGCTGCCGATGGCCACCAAGATGAGCGCGGTAATGGGAGCGGCCGCATCGGTGGAGATATTGGAGAGCACGGTGGCGCCGATAAACGCCGCGATGGCCCCCGGCACGCCCAGCCGGAAGACGGTTTTCCAATCCACATTGCCAAAGCGGGCGTGGCTCAGGCCAGACATTGCGGTGGTTCCTAGCTCGGCTGTGTGGACGACGGCGGAGGCTTGGGCAGGCCCAAGGCCCGCGAGGAGAAGGATGGTGGTTGAGGTGACGCCGAAGCCCATGCCGATGCCGCCATCGACAAGCTGGGCGGCCGCACCGGCCACGGCGATTAAAATAAGGGTTAGCATGGGACACCGACCTCCTGGGCGATGTGATAGTGGGCAGCAACGATGCCAGCGAGATCGGTACCAAGAACGGGATCGACGGTGACATTGCTGGGGGTAGATGACAGTGGTTTAAGGAGCAGTCCTGCGGTTACAAAGAGCGGGATAACCCGCATTCGCGCAGTGCTCCTTGCCAGTGCATGAATGTCATTGCTGCCACCGCGGGTGGCGAACGCGGCCGTGGCGGGTACGCCGGTGAGCAGGGATACCCGAGCGGCGAGCCGGCGGATGGAATCATTGGCCGCAGCGTCAGAGGAACCGACGGAGTAGATGACGTGGTGGGTATCTGCAGGCCTGGCGCGCGCCGCGAGTACCGCCGCCAGTTCCTCTTCCCCTGCTTCCCGCCTGTCCGCATCTCGTACGCCATGCTCTGCGGCGCGCCCTCCGGAGTTCCCTCCGCCTAAGCACTCACCTTGCACCAAGCGCAGGCCTGAGGCCTGTTCGGCCGCAGCGATAACGCGGGGAACGTCAACGCGCTGGTGGTAGCCCTGGGTAAAAAGCAGTGGAATGACTACGGCCGTATCCTCCCCACAACGGGCGAGGTCGACCGCAGCTGCGGTGAGATCGGGAGTATTGAACTCCAGGTGCGCCGCACGATAAACCGGGCGAGCTGGTATCGCGGCGGCAGCGGCCTGGGTGAGCCGTTCAATGCCGGCGGCGGCGCCCGGGTGGCGCGAGCCGTGGGACAAGGTGATGAGTGCGGTCATGGTGCATCCTTAATCCACTGGAGCCGTGGAGTGTCCGCGGCGGGCTAGGGAGCGCTGGAGGGCCTCGGTGGAAGAGACGGCTGGGGCCGGTGCCACGGGGGCATCGTCTTGGCCGTGGAAGCGGACCGAAAATACGCGCAGGCACTCCTGGCAGTTCCAGGCAAAGTCGTCTTCTTCATCGGGGAAAAGATCGGTGCCGGCGCAGTACGGGCAAAAGGTGGGGTGGTTGCGATTGGGATTAGGCTTACGGCGAAAATTCACTGCAGATCTTCCTCCTCGGCGCGCAGTACCCAGTGGCGGAACTGCTCGCCTTCTTCGCGTTGTTCCTTATACTTATTGACCAGCCGGATGACGTAGTCCGGCACTTCATCGGCCACGACCTTGTGCCCGCGGAGCTTGCGGCCCCAGTCGGGGGACAGGCCGAGGGCACCGCCCAAGTGGACCTGGAATCCCTCGACGCGGTTGCCATCGGCATCGGTGACGATCTGGCCTTTAAGCCCGATATCGGATACCTGGGAACGCGCGCACGCATTGGGGCAGCCATTCAAGGCGATGGAAATGGGTACATCCAAATCCCCCAGGGTGTCTTCGAGAATGTCCACCAATTCGATGGCGCGGGCCTTCGTGGTCACGTGCGCCAACTTGCAAAATTCCAGTCCGGTGCAGGAAATGACACCCCGGCGGAACTCCGTAGGCTGGGAATACAAGCCCGTTTCATCCAGCGCGCGGGAGAGCGCCGGAATATCGTCTTCTTCCACATCGAGGAAGAGCAATTCCTTCATCGGGGTGGTACGGATGCGCGAAATGCCAAATTTTTCTGCGACATCGGCAATGGCAATGAGCTGCTCGCCCGTCGCGTGGCCCACGGTGGGTTTCACGCCGACGTAGAACTTGCCGTCCTTTTGCCGGTGCACGCCCAGGTGATCGCGGCTGCCGGGGTTGACCTCGAGCGGGATGCCATCGGCCAACGGCTTCTCCAAGTATTCCTCCTCGAGGACCTGGCGGAACTTTTCGATGCCCCATTTAGCCACCAAGAACTTCAGGCGTGCGCGATTGCGGTTGCGGCGGAAGCCATAGTCGCGGAAGATGCTGACGACGCCGGCCCATACTTCCGGCACGCGCTCGAGCGGCACCCACGCCCCCAAGGATTGCGAGAGCATCGGGTTGGTGGATAGTCCCCCGCCCACGAAGCAATCGAAACCGGGGCCATATTCGGGGTGGTTGACGCCTACAAAGGCAACGTCTTGGATTTCGTGCGTAACGTCCTGGCGCGCATTGCCGGAAATGGCGGTTTTGAACTTGCGGGGAAGGTTGTGGAACTCCTCGCGCGGTAAGTAATTATTCTTAATCTCTTCGATGGCTGGGGTGGCATCGATAATTTCATCCTCGGCTACCCCGGCGACCGGCGAGCCCAAGATGACGCGCGGCACATCGCCGCAGCCCATTAAGGTGCCCAGGCCCACAGATTCGAGCTTGTCCCAGATGGTCGGCACGTCTTCGATCTGAATCCAGTGCAGCTGAATATTCTGGCGGTCCGTAAAGTCCGCGGTGGAGCGGGCATAATCGCGCGAGATTTCTCCCACCGCGCGCAGCTTGGCTGGATCGGCGCGGCCGCCATCGAAGCGCACGCGCATCATGAAGTATTCATCTTGCAGTTCCGCGTTGGATAGCTTGGCAGTCATCTCCCCGCCCAGGTTCTGGTTGCGCTGGGTATACAGCCCCAACCATTTAAAGCGCGGTGCTAAATCCTCCGGCGGGATGGAGGAAAATCCCTGCTTGGAGTAGATGTCTATCACGCGCTGCTTGGCAGAGAGGCCACCATCATCCTTTTTGATGGCCTCATCGTTATTCAACGGTTCCTTACCGTCAATTTTCCACTGGCCCTCGGGCTTATTGGCACGTGGCTTGCGTTTGGTCGTTGTTGCGGTAGCCATAATGTGGTGTAGACCTCCCTTTCAAAGCGTTGAGGGAAAACCTACCCGTCTATAGATTGCAGACAACGCGGTCTGTTTTATTTTCACTTTTCCCAAAGCTATGACCTGCACTTTGAGAAGGTTTAATAAAGAATCTAATTATTCCGCTTGTGCGCAAACAGACCATACGGTTCACTCTCTTAAGAGAAATCCCGCGCTCACCCGCTGCAAATAGACCAATTAGTCTGTTTGCGCATTTTCGTTGAGGAGCACCATTCCTCCTCGCAGCGTCGCGGGAGAATACGCACACTAGAAAGGCAAAATTACCGTGTCAGATAAACCCTTAAACGTTGCCGTCATCGGTGCCGGCCCCGCTGGCATTTACGCCTCCGATATCTTGGTGAAAAAGACCGGCGGAAACGTGCACATCGATCTCATTGAGCAAATGCCCGCGCCCTTCGGTCTCATCCGCTACGGCGTGGCCCCTGACCATCCACGCATTAAAGGAATCATTAAATCCCTGCACCGCGTCTTAGATACGGAGCAGATTCGCCTGCTTACCAACGTGCACATCGGCCGCGATATCACGGTGGACGAGTTGCAGCAGCACTACGAAGCCGTCGTCTTTGCCACCGGCGCAGTAGGCGATCGCCACCGCGATATTCCGGGCGCGCAGCTGCAGGGCGTGCACGGCGCCGGTGAGTTCGTGGGCTTTTATGACGGCAATCCGCGCTTTGAGCGCGAATGGGATCTCTCCGCCCGCGAGGTCGCCGTCATCGGCGTGGGCAATGTGGGACTGGATGTCTCGCGCATCTTGGCCAAGACTGGCGATGAGCTCAAGGTGACCGAAATCGCCGATAATGTCTACGATTCGCTGGCACAAAATAAGGCAGAGACCGTGCGCGTCTTCGGGCGCCGCGGGCCCGCCCAGGCTAAGTTCACCCCGCAAGAACTCAAAGAGCTCGACCACTCGGAAAACATCAATGTGGTCGTCTCCCCCGAAGATATTGATTACGATGAAGCCTCGCTAGAGGCGCGCGCTTCCAGCAAGTCCACGGATTTGGTCTGCCAGGTTCTTGAGCAATATGCCATTCGCGATCCTAAAAAGGCCCCGCATACACTGCAGATCCACCTATTTGAGCAGCCTGTGGAGATCCTCGGTGAAAATGGCCGAGTCAGCGGGATTAAAACGGAGCGCACCGAGCTGACCGGCGATGGCAACGTGCGCGGGACGGGTAAATTCACCACGTGGCCGGTGCAAGCGGTTTACTTTGCCACGGGCTACCGCTCGGACGCCGTGGACGGCGTGCCATTTAATAGCGAGAAAAACGTCATCAACAATGACGGCGGCCACGTCATCGACGAAGAGGACGCCATCGTGCCCGGCCTCTACACCACCGGCTGGGTAAAACGCGGGCCCGTGGGCCTGATTGGCAATACTAAGTCCGATGCCAGCGAAACCATTGGCATGCTGCTTGATGATGCCGCCGCGGGCACCCTACCGTCCCCCACCGCCGGGGACATCACCGAAGCCTTCGCGGATAAGGGCATCGACTACCTCACCTGGCAGGATTGGCAGCGCCTCGATGCCGCAGAGCGCGCTTTGGGCGAGCGCGAAGGCCGCGAGCGAAAGAAGTACGTGGAGTGGGAGGACATGGTCGCCCACTCCCGCGCGCAGTAATTCAGCAGTTAGCGCCTGATGATGGCGAGGACCTCGTCTACGATCTGCTGGACTTCTTCGGAGGTCTTCGCCTCAACATTGAGTCGCAGCAGCGGCTCAGTATTGGAAGCGCGCACATTGAACCAGGCATCCGTGCCCTTGAGCTCGACCGTAACGCCATCGAGCTCATCGACGGATTCAATCTTATCCGCCAGCTCATCGAGCACGGCCTGAGTAGCGGCCTTTTGATCCGCCACGGTGGAGTTAATCTCCCCGGAGGCCTCATAGCGGGAGTACTCCGCCATGAGCTCGCTGAGCGGCTTATCCGTCTGCCCCAGCGCGGCTAGCACGTGCATGGCGGCCAGCATGCCGGAATCGGCATTCCAGAATTCCTGGAAGTAGTAGTGCGCGGAGTGCTCGCCACCAAAGGCCGCCTTGTGCTCGGCCATTTGGGCCTTAATAAAGGAGTGGCCCACGCGCGTGCGCACGGCGGTACCGCCCTTTTCCGCGATGAGCTCCGGCACCGTCTTGGAGGTAATCAGGTTGTGGATGATGGTCGCGCCTGGGAATTTATCCAAGTAGCGGCTAGCCACCAGCGCACAGATGGCAGACGGCGATACCGGCTGGCCCTTTTCATCCACCACGAAGCAACGGTCCGCGTCGCCGTCGAAGGCAAGGCCGATATCGGCGTTTTGCTCTACGGTGAATTTCTGCAGATCTACCAAGTTCTTGGGATCCAGCGGGTTCGCCTCATGGTTGGGGAAGGTGCCGTCGAGCTCGAAGTAAAGATCGCGGACATCGAAGGGCAGGCCATCGAAAACGGCGGGGACGGTGTGCCCGCCCATGCCATTGGCGGCATCGACAGCCACGACCAGCGGCTTGGAATCTTCCAGCGGCACGAGGTGGCGTAGGAAGTCCGCGTAGCCGGTCAGGATTTCCTGCTCGGCGATGGCTCCATGGGGGCCGTCGTAGCTTGGGGTGCCATCGATAAGCATCTGCTTAATCTCTTCCAACCCAGTCTGTTGCCCCACGGGGACGGCACCGGCGCGGCAGAGCTTGATGCCGTTGTACTTCGCCGGGTTGTGGGAGGCGGTAAACATCGCGCCCGCGCACTCCATAGAACCCGCCGCATAGTAGAGCTCATCGGTAGAGGTAAGCCCCAAAAGCGTCACATGGAGGCCTTGGCTCACCACGCCTTCAGCAAAGGCTTGCGCCAACGCGGGAGAAGACGGGCGCATATCGTGGCCTACAGCCACGGTGTTTTCGCCTTCTTCGCGCAGGATTGCGGCAAAGGCGGCACCAGTATCGCGCACGAAGTCTTCATCGATATCTTCGCCCACCACGCCACGGACGTCATAGGCCTTAATCACTGCATCAAGATGCTCACGAGTTCGCATACCTCGCAATATTACTCCCCGGCTGCGGGCAACTAGCGCAGTGCTCCTTCCGTGTCTGCGGCTAGCTAGCGCGAGCTTTCTCAGGCGCTGTGCTCAGCGCCCTTGGTTTAATCAGATTCGGTGTCCGTGTCCTGCTTCTCGGCAGGATTATCTTCGCTCTGCGCATCAGGAACGACGGACAGGTGAGCGCGGCGGGCCTTTTTGGCATAGGCCACGCGGCGGGTGCGAAATACCGGGTGGTTGGAATTGGCGGGATCAGCGCCATCGAAGGTGGCGGCGTAATCAATGGGATCTGCCCCGGAGCCGGCGCTGCGGTCATCGACAAGCCCAGTGGTCACCCTGCCGTCTTCCTTGACCGCTTGGGCCAGGGCCATAAGGTCGTCATCCTCGTCGAGCTCGATGCGGTCTACGCGCACCAGCTCCCAGCCCACCGGCGCAGAGATGCGGTCGCGGTGGGTGCTGCAGAGATCCCAGCTGTGCGGGTTATCCTCTTCTGCCAGCGGTCCAACCACTGCGGTTTGATCCGCATATGCATAGGTCAACGTCGCCACGGCGGGTCGGCCGCAGCCTGGGCGGGAGCAATGGCGAGATTCAGTCACGGGCAATAGTCTAAACCCTTGGTTGAGATTTAGATAGTACTTCCCCGGCGTGGCTGCACTTATTGCGCAGCCATAGAGCTTTAGAATCAACGCCATGACCGCCGCTCGCCCCCGCCCGCATATTCGCCCCGCCCGCGACCGCCACGGGCGCGGGCTGCACGGGCCCTTGCTACCGCAGCAAACCCCGCGCTACCGCAGCGCCCGCGAGCTTTTCGATGCCGCCGTCCTCGAGGCCTACGCACCCATTCAACACGCCTTCGCCCCGCAATTGCGCGGGCTCGATCTTGCGGTAGATACCATCCCGCGCATGCGCCTTTCTGCCGATATGACGGTGCTGCCGGATGAAATCATTGCCGATGGGCCAGTGCCGCTCGGTCGCATCGTGCCCGCCGGTGTCGATTCTGCTGGCACCCCTACCCGCGCCCGGCTCGTTATCTTCCGCATGCCCATTGAGCAGCGTGCTGTCACCTCCGCCGAGCGCGCGGAGCTCCTCGGCACGGTCATTACCGCCCTGGTGGCCAATTACTTAAACCTCGCTCCAGAGGAGGTAGACCCGCGCTATGGCTGGTAGGGAGGTTTCTCACCACAAAGAAAACTCTAGCCCTTGACCGCACCGCTCAGGGGGCGCAGCCAAGGGCTAGAGCACACAACTTAGTTAACCAATCTCGCGTTTGAGGCGGCGGCGTTCGCGGTCCGAAAGCCCGCCCCAAATTCCGAAGCGTTCATCGTGCTCCAGCGCGTATTCCAGGCACTCATCGCGCACCGCGCAGGCTTGGCAGATACGCTTTGCCTCACGGGTGGAACCTCCCTTTTCAGGGAAGAATGCCTCTGGATCCGTCTGCGCGCACAACGCTTGATCCTGCCACTCCTGCTCGACGGCACCGAAGAGTTCATCGAGCGATACCTCTGCAGCAGCACCGCCACGGAGAATGGCGTTGTTATTAGCCATTTTGTCCACGCCTTTTCCTTTCTCCGAGGTTGGGTAATCCTAATCAGTGCAACCGACTGTACACGAGGCTGAAGTGCGGCTGAATCGCGGTCAACCCGCGAGCCAATCCGTGAAAACAAGTGCGTCGGTCGCCGTTTCTTGCACTGATGTAATTTCACACCGGATCACTAAATATCGTCAACCTGAATTAGTGCCTTTTTCGCGCTTTATCGCAAAAACGCTGCACACGATCCCCATCCGTCACATTAGTAACACCCGGTGCCATCCGGGGGTATAGGTAGGGGGTACTAGATATAGTGGTGCCCGGTTTTTCTGTCAACAATTTTCAGGAAGTATCGGCGTGTCTCCCAAAATCTCAGCCGGGCGGGGATCACAAAGCCCTCCGCACCGCGCTCGCGGCCGAGCTGCAGGAGGTGCGGAGGGTAGGTGGCGGGCGCTTTAGGCGTCGGAGCTAAAGCGAATGCCGGCATCGGGGATGGTCACACCGGGAAAGACCCGCATGCCGTCCACAAGCTCACAGCGGGCACCAACGTGGGCGCCTTCGCCGATGACGCAGTTTTCGATGACCGCATTGGCACCGATGTGTGCGCCCGAGGCAATGATGGAGTTGTGGATAATGGCGCCTGGTTCGATGCGCACGCCGTCAAAGACCACCGTTCCCTCGAGGCGGGAGCCGGCGCCCACCTCGGATCCGCGGCCCACCGCGGTGCCAGATAGCAGCAGCACGCCGCCGGCAATGCCGGCCGAGGATTCCACGAGGGATTCGCCGGTGCGGCCTTCCAAGAGCGGCGATGGCGCGATGCCGCGCACCAGGTCGGAGGAGCCGCGGGTGAAGTCATCGGGGCGGCCCATATCGCGCCAGTAGGAGTTATCGACGTGGCCGACGACCAAGCGGCCATCGGCAAGCAAGCCCGGGAAGGTCTCGCGCTCGACCGAGACTACGCGGTCTGCCGGGATGGATTCGATAACGGAGCGGTCAAAGACGTAGCAGCCGGCGTTGATCTGGTTGGTTGGTGGATCCTCGGTCTTTTCCAAAAAGGCCGTGACCCGGCCCTCAGAATCCGTGGGCACGCAGCCGAAGGCGCGCGGATCCGCCACGTTGAGCAGGTGCATGGTGACATCGGCACCCTTGTTGTGGTGCGTGGTCAAAATGCCCTCTAGATCCATGCCGGAAAGAACATCGCCGTTGAAGACCATGACGGTGTCATTGCGCAGCTTGTCATAGACGTTGCGGATACCGCCGCCGGTGCCCAGCGCGGTTTCTTCCACCACGTATTCGATGTCCAGGCCGAGCTCGGAGCCATCGCCAAAGTATTCCTCGAAAACCTCTGCCTTGTACGAGGTGGACATCACCACGTGCTCAATGCCCGCGGCCTTGATGCGGGCGAGCAGGTGCTGCAGGAACGGGTAGTTTGCCGTCGGCAGCATGGGCTTGGGCGTACCAATGGTCAGTGGGCGCAGGCGGGTACCGCGCCCGCCCACCAAAATCACCGCATCGGTGGTGGCACCGTGAGTGGTGGCTGCTTCAGTCATAGTCATCCTTTGTATGCAGACAATCTTATTCTGAGGTTTTTCGAGGGTCAGTGTATGCGGCCGCGGCCAGAAACCAGGTCAACGGCACGCGCTTCAGGCCTCCGAATCTTTGGCCGTACTGGCGCGAGCGGCCGTCACCGCTCCCCGCGCCTGCAATCCCAGCCACAGCGCGGCGCGCAGCGGGGCCTGCCACCACGCCGGGTGACGGTCCGCCTGGAAGCGGTACGCGGAACTGTGGTGCGCGCGCAGCATCGCCCCGGCGTGCGCCTGGGTGGAATGTCCCTTGGCGTGGCTGATGACGGCTTCTGGGCAGAAAATGTTTTGGTACCCGGCGCGGGCGAAGCGATCACCTAAGTCCACATCCTCCAAGTACATGAAGTAACGCTCATCAAAGCCGCCAATGGCATCGAAGGCATCCCAGCGCACCAAGAGGCAGGATCCGGATAACCACCCGGCGGGGCGTTGGACGGACATATCGGCATCGTTACGGTACGTGCGCGTCCATGGATTAGACGGCCATAGGTTGGAAAACAGCGCGTGCCCGATGCCCGTGGATATATTCGGCACCGACCGAGCGGACGGATAGTTGCTGCCGTCCGGTTCCACGATGCGCGGGCCCACCGCGGCGGCGTCCGGCCAGCGGCGCGCGCACGCAATCATCTGGTCAATTGCGCCTTTACTAAAGGTGACATCCGGGTTAGAGATAAGGAAGAACTCATCATCTACGCGTCGGTTCTCGCGCACCCACCGCGCGCCGGCATTCATGCCGGCGCCGTAACCAATATTGCCGCCGGTATCGAGGAAGTGTACGTCTTCTTTTTCTGCAGCGGCGGCTTCGGGGACGCCATCGGTCGAACCATTATCCGCCAGTATCACCTCGGTGCCGTTAACGCAGGCGTCCGGCAGGGAGCTTATAAAGCGCGCCAAGTACTCACCGGGATTATAAGTCACAGTGATAACGGCGAGCGGAGCTGTAGTTTCAGTAGTCACAATGGGCCCCAAGCTTAGTCATGCCAGAGGCCGCGTCAGGAGACAGACACTGTTTCAAACACGCGAAACTGGTCACGGATCCTTAATTTTGGCGAGATCTCCCCTAAACTATCTCCAGATCCCCGGAAAGTAGAAAGCCTTCACTTGTGACTTCTGAGAACACTCGCCGGGCGCGCAATATCCAACCCGCGCCCTCTGCCGCTAGCGCGGTTAAGCAAAAGGGTTCCACGGCCACCAAAACCATCGTGGCCGTCATTTCTGTCCTCATCCTAGCTGTCTCCGGCGTGGGCTATGCCACGGTGGGACGCTTGGATACGGGCATGTCCTCCGCCTCGGACCTATCCTTGGGCGAGGATGGTTTATCCGATCCTTCCTTGGACGGCGCCGCCGATATCTTGCTCGTGGGCAAGGACTCGCGTACCGATGCCCAGGGCAACCCGCTCTCCGAAAAGGAGTTGGCGGATCTCCACGCCGGCGTTGCCGAGGGCGAGGAAAATACCGACACCATCATGCTCGTGCGCATTCCGGAAGACGGCTCGCGTGCTACGGCTGTCTCCATTCCGCGCGATACCTATGTCAACGACCCGGACTACGGCAATATGAAGATCAATGCCGTCTACGCCTCGCACAAAAACGACAAAGTCCAGGAGCTCCAGCAGGAAAACGCCGAGGCGGAGGCGCAGGGTGAGAAGAAACCGTATTCGGATAAGGACATCGAAAAGCACGGCGTGGAAGCAGGCCGCGAAGGCCTGCTCAAGATGGTGCACTCCCTGACCGGCGTATCCATTGACCACTACGCCGAGGTGGGCTTGCTGGGCTTTACGCTGCTTACTGATGCCGTCGGTGGCGTCGACGTGTGCCTCAACGAAGATGTTGAGGACGAGATGTCCGGCGCCAAATTCCACAAGGGGACCCAGACCCTCGATGGCGCGAAGGCGCTGACCTTCGTGCGCCAGCGCTATAACCTGCCGCGCGGTGACCTCGACCGCATCGTGCGCCAGCAGGCGTATATGGCCTCGCTGGTTAAGAAGGTACTCGATAATGACACGCTGACCAGCCCGTCTAAGCTCTCCAAGATTGCTAAGGCCGTGGAGCGCTCCGTGGTCATCGATGATGGCTGGGACATCATGGGCTTCGTCACCCAGCTGGCCGGCCTGGCCGGCGGCAATGTCACCTTCACCACCATCCCGGTCACCTCCATCGATGGCCGCGGCGATTACGGCGAATCCATCGTCACCATCGATACCAATGAGGTTCACCGCTTTATGGAGGATCTGGCCAAGTCGCACGAGGAAGCCGAAGAAGAGGCGGCCGAGAAGGACGAGAAGACAGAAGACGCGCCGGAGCATGATGCTGATATCAACTCCGATAACGAGGTCCACGTCCTCAATGCCGGCAATATCGATGGCTTGGCCGCCGGCATCGGCACCTGGCTGGAAAACACCGGCTATACCGTCGAGCGCTCCGCCAACGCCCAGCCCGGCATCTACTCCGAGTCCCAGGTCGTGGCCGCGGATCCCGATAGCGAAGATGCCAAGAAGCTGGCGGAAAAGCTCGGTGGCCTGCCGGTGGTAGAAAACCCGCAGCTCGATGACAATACCTTGCTCGTCGTGGCCACCGATGATTACCAGGGCCCCTCCGATGAGGAAGCAAGCGCCGAGGAATCCGCGGCCGAGGAAGATACCGACCTGGTAGGCACCCCGGGCAATGACTTCGGCGCCAACAAGGTTTCCCCTGAAATCGACGCCGGCGGCGACGGACCGCGCTGCGTGAACTAAGCAGGCTGGCCTACGATGGGCGGGTATGGAACTACTCGCCCATCTTTTAAACGCCGATGCCGCCACCCCGCGGCTGACTGTTTATAACGAATCCACCGGCGCACGCATGGATTTTTCCGCGCAGACCCTAGATAACTGGGTGGCCAAGATCGCCAATATGTTGGAAGAAGAGCTCGACTTGGAGCCGGATTCCACCATCGCCATCGATGTGCCCACCTCGTGGCAGGCCGCCGTCATTGCCTTAGGCGCCCTCGCCGCCGGGCCCACCTTTGATTTCGGTGAGTCGGCCGCGCTTGCCGACGTCGTCTTTACCTCCCCCTCCCGCTACCTTTCAGCCCAAGAGCGGCAGCCGCAGGCCGATATCGTGCTCATCAGCGATGATCCCTTTGGCCGTGGCATCGTCGAATCCGGCGGGGATCTGCCCACCGGTGCCATTGACTTCGGCCCCACCGTCCGTTTTTATGGCGACCAATACTTCGGTGAAACCCAACCCCTGCCAGAGTTGGTGACCCCGCCCGCGAGTGCCGAGCGGTTGCTGTCTACTGGGTGGAGCGACAAAGCTTCCTTCACTCGCGCCGTCCTCGAGCCCTTAGCCGCCGGTGGCTCTGCCGTCATCGTCGCTGGACTCTGCCCCGCGTCCCGCCTGGATGAAATTGCAGCGAATGAGAAAGTAACTGCCCGGCTGTAGGTTAAGTGCCCTATACTTGCCTTCCATCATGTTCTTGGGAATCTCTTCAGACGCGTGGGTCTACATCTTTATTGGTGTGCTCATCTTGGTCGGCACTATCACTCAGGGCTCGATCGGCTTTGGGCTCGGCACCATCGCCACCCCCATAGTCGCGCTCTTGCGCCCAGATTTAGTCCCCACGCTCATCTTGCTCCTAGCGCTGTGCATTTCCATCTATACGCTGGCGCGAACCTACCGCGAAACCTCATGGCGCTTGGTCGGCATATCCGTCATCGCCCGCATTCCGGGCTCGTTCGCCGGTGCGTGGGCGATCGCATCCCTCTCACACGACGGCCTGTCCATCTTCATCGGCTGCGCCGTGCTCTTGGCGATGTCCCTCTCCAGCCTCGGCTGGAGCCCCGAGCCCTGTCTCTTA
>NZ_JBEHFR010000024.1:0-34252 GCF_040225635.1 Corynebacterium sp. KPL2830
CTAAAAAATCCCGAGTTGAGGATCCGCCCCCGTCCGCCCCACCCGCGAGATTGACAAACTATATAGGAACACCCCCCCTCCCGCGTTGTTGACATGTCACGTACAATGCTTATAGGCACACACCAAGGGTAGAAAGGGCTGTCATGCAATTTGGCATTTTTACGGTCGGAGACGTAACCACCGATCCAACGACGGGCGAAACCCCATCTGAGGCGGAGCGAATCCGCAATATTACGGAAATCGCGCTCAAGGCGGAAGAAGTGGGCCTCGATGTCTTCGCCACCGGCGAGCACCACAACCCGCCTTTCGTCCCCTCCTCCCCGACGACCCATCTGGCCTATATTGCCGCGCAGACTAAGCGCCTGCAGCTTTCTACCTCCACGACGCTAATTACAACCAATGACCCGGTAAAGATCGCGGAAGATTACGCCTTTTTGCAGCACCTTTCCGGCGGCCGTGTGGATCTGATGATGGGGCGCGGCAATACCGGCCCCGTCTACCCGTGGTTTGGCAAAGATATCCGCCAAGGCATCCCCTTAGCCGTGGAAAATTACCACTTGCTGCGCCGCCTGTGGCGGGAAAATAGCGTCAACTGGGAGGGCAAATTCCGCACCCCGTTGCAGGCGTTTACCTCCACCCCAGCTCCCCTTGACGGCGTCCCGCCGTTTGTATGGCACGGCTCCATTCGCTCTACCCAGATTGCAGAACAAGCGGCCTATTACGGCGACGGATTTTTCCACAATAATATCTTCTGGAATCAAGAACACACGGCCAAGATGGTCAGCATGTATCGGCGCCGCTTTGCCTCCTATGGCCACGGCCAAGCAGACCAGGCCATCGTGGGGCTCGGCGGCCAGGTATTCATTGGCGATACTGAAGAGGAAGCAAAGAAGTTCTTCCGCCCCTATTTCGATAACGCACCCGTGTACGGGCACGGACCAAGCCTGGAGGAATTTACTGATTACACCCCGCTGACAGTGGGTACCGCAGAGCAGATTATTGAGCGCACCCTGAAATTTGCGGACTACGTGGGCGATTACCAACGCCAGCTTTTCCTCGTTGATCACGCGGGGTTGCCGCTAGAAGTTGTGCTCAAGCAGATAGAAATTCTTGGCACGCAAGTCGTCCCAGAGCTTCGCCGGCGCTTTGAGCAGCGACGACCAGACCATGTACCCTCAGACCCACCAACGCATGCCACGCTCAAGCAGCACCCAGATTCCCCACACTTTCGCGTAAGCCCTGGAAAGGAGGACTAAACAATGCGATCTTTGGTTGTCCTCACGGCCGGGCTCTCGGAGCCTTCGTCTACCCGGCAATTAGCTGAGACTATTGCAGAAGCCACCGAAGCGAAGATTTCCGCACGCGGTGAAGGCGTGACCACCCACATCATTGAGGTGCGCACCCTTGCTTCTGAGTTGGCCACGGCCATGACCAATTGGGCGGCCCCGACGCCCCAATTAGATGAAGCAAAAGAGATGCTTTCTACGGCCGATGGCTTTATTGCCGTCACGCCTGCCTTCCAAGGCAGCTACTCCGGGCTGTTCAAGATGTTTTTTGATGTCTTGGATGCGCACGCCTTGGAGGAGCTGCCCACTATCTTGGCCGCTACGGGCGGTTCACCGCGCCACGCGCTCATCTTGGACTATGCGCTGCGCCCCCTATTGAATTACCTGCACGCCCACGTCGTTCCAACCGGAATTTTCCAGGCAACAGAAGATCTGGGCACCGCCGAGGGCGCGCGCATTCGCAGCCGCATCGAGCGCGCCGCTACCCAGCTTGCGGATCAGATGATCCGCCCAACGGATCGGGTCGCCGGGCTTGCCGGTGCCCCTAAGCCTGGCCCCCATTCCCGCCCTACTGGAATCGGAGCGGACGAGGAATTCCTGCCGCTTGAGCAGATTTTGGCCCAGTACGACGGAAATCACTAGCGCCGCAATACCTATCGCATATTCTAAAATTGATAGATGTCACATATTTCTCTACGCTTGAATTTTAGAATGCTCGACTCGGATCCCCGCGCCTGAGAAAATCTCTTTTTCATGCTCTTGGACTGTTAACTCTCTTGCTACGAAGAAAGGTTTCTTAAGGCTTTCACCATGACTATTAGCGTTACTGACATTTTCGCCATCGGCATTGGCCCCTCCTCCTCACACACGGTTGGGCCGATGCGCGCCGCGAAGCAATTTCTAGAATCCCTCGATACCCATCCCGCCCGCGTATCCGCGGAGCTACGCGGCTCACTTGCCGCCACTGGACGTGGCCACGCCTCCGACCGCGCCGTCATTCTAGGACTCGCCGGCTGGGAGCCGCTGACCGTTCCCATCGATGCCGAGCCACAAGCTGGCGGCATAATCCCCAGCGAAGGCACCATTTCCGGACCTTCTGGCACCGTCGACTACGAAATTACCTTTGAAAACGAGCCACTGCCCCAGCACCCCAACGGCATGATCTTCAAGGCCTGGGACGCAGATGGCACCGTCTTGGCTGAAGACGAGCAGTACTTCTCCGTCGGCGGTGGCTTCATCCTCTCCCGCAAAGAGTTAGACGCGGAGATGGCCGATAGCCACGAAGTGCCCGCCGGCGTTGCCGCAGCAACCGTCGAAGATACCGTGCCTTATGAATTCACCACCGGTGAAGAACTGCTCAATCTCTGCGAGGCCAACGACAAAGATATTTGGGAAATCGTCCTCGCCAATGAGGAAGTACTCCATCAGGACGAGGGCGGCGCGGATTTTGTCCTGCGCCACTTGGACCTCGTGTGGGACATCATGCGCGAATGCGTGACCGATGGCATTTCGACCAAGGGCCTCTTGCCCGGTGGTCTCCGAGTGCCGCGGCGTGCCCCCAAGATGTATGCGCAGCTGCTCGAGCAGAAAAATGACCCACACTCTGGATTTTCCGCCATGGAATGGGTCAACCTCTTCGCCTTAGCGGTCAACGAGCAAAACGCTGCGGGCGGCCGTGTCATTACCGCGCCCACCAACGGCGCCTGCGGCATCATTCCCGCAGTCTTGCACTATGCGCGCGATTTCCATGGTGGCTTCTGCCGTGAATCCGCACGCCGCTACCTGCTCACCGCCGGCGCAATCGGCATGATCATCAAACAAAATGCCTCCATTTCCGGCGCCGAGGTGGGCTGCCAGGGAGAAGTCGGCTCCGCCTCGTCCATGTCCGCTGCGGGAATGGCAGCACTCCTTGGCGCAACGCCTGCTCAGGTAGAAAATGCGGCAGAGATCGCCCTTGAGCACAACCTCGGCCTTACCTGTGACCCGGTAGGTGGCTTAGTGCAGATCCCCTGTATTGAGCGCAACGCCATCGGCGCGGTGAAATCCATTAACGCCGCCCGCATGGCAATGATGGGTGAAGGCACCCACCACGTCACCCTAGATAATGCCGTACAAACCATGGCGGATACGGGCCGAGATATGCTCTCCAAGTACAAGGAGACCTCCCTCGGCGGCTTGGCCAAGACGATGGGCTTTAGCGTTTCCCAGGTGGAGTGCTAATCAGTCAAAAGCACATAAAAGGGCGGCACCGAGTAATTTCGGTGCCCCCCTTTTTGATCCTGCGTTTAGCCTTCTAGATCGCGCCCCAGGAGGGCAACTAGCTGCGATAGCTCTACGTCCCGCTGTTCGTGGGCGGCCAAGTCCTTCACTGCAACGGTGCCATTGTCTAGTTCTTGGTCTCCCAAGACCAGAGCAAAGCGCGCGCCCGCGCGGTCAGCGCCCTTCATCGCCCCCTTGAGGCCGCGATCACCAAAGGACATGTCCGCGGCGATTCCCGCCTTGCGCAGGTCATTGATGATCCCAGTCATGCGGCGCTTGGCCGCTGCGCCCAAGGCAATGCCGTAGACGTCCACGCGGGAATCACTGCCTTCTAAGGTGATTCCCTCCGCCTCGAGGGCGAGGATGGCGCGGTCGACGCCGAGGCCATAGCCGATGCCCGAGAGATCTTGGCCGCCAAGCTGCGCCATCAACCCGTCATAACGGCCACCGCCGCCAATACCGGATTGCGCACCCAGGCCATCATGGACGAATTCAAAACAGGTCTTGGTGTAGTAGTCCAAGCCGCGCACCATGCGCGGGTTGATTTCGTAGGCAACACCCATATCATCCAGCATGCCGGTTACGGTCTCAAAGTGCTCGCGGCACTCGGCGTTGAGGTAGTCGAGCATCAAAGGGGCATCGGCAAGCTGCTCCTGCATGTCTGGGCGCTTATCGTCCAAGACGCGCAAGGGATTGATCTCCGCGCGGCGGCGGGTTTCCTCATCCAAGTCCAGCTTAAACAGGAATTCCTGCAGCTTTTCGCGGTAGGCGGGCCGGCAATTCCGGTCGCCCAAGCTGGTCAATTCCAGGCGGTACCCGGAAAGTCCCAGGGCCCTATAGGAGCGATCCGCCAGGGCGATGACCTCAGCATCCAATGCTGGATCGTCGACGCCAATGGCTTCCACGCCAACCTGCTGAAGCTGGCGGTAGCGCCCTGCCTGCGGGCGCTCATAGCGGAAGAACGGCCCGCTGTAGTTTAGCTTCACTGGCAGCTGACCGCGATCCAAATTGTGTTGAATGACCGAGCGCATAACGCCCGCCGTTCCCTCTGGGCGCAAGGTCACAGAGCGATCACCGCGATCTGCAAAGGTGTACATCTCCTTGGAGACCACGTCGGTAGATTCGCCCACGCCGCGGGCAAAGAGCGCGGTATCTTCAAAAATGGGCAATTCAATGTGCTGAAAGCCGGAAAGATGCGCCTGTTCCACCATGGTCTGGCGGACCTTATAAAAAGTCGCAGACTCTGGTGGGTAATAATCTGGCACACCCTTCGGTGCGGACAGTGCCTGGAACCGCTTCTCTTCACTCATGGTCACTAGAGTACCCCATGGGATTTTCGCAGGAATGGGTTGGTCGCCCTCTCCTGACGCATGGTTGAGGTTGGGCCGTGGCCGGGAAGAATGTCCAGCTCATCGTCTAAATCCCACACCGGCCCCGCCAATGAATCCAGCATGGCCTGTGGATTAGAATCCGGAAGATCAACGCGCCCCATTCCCCCGGCAAAAAGTACGTCACCGGTAAGGGCAAAAGTATCCGAAATGATCAATACACACCCCGGCGAATGGCCAGGGGCGTGCTGGAGGGTGAATGTATGCCCGATTAGCTCTAGTTCTTCCCCACCGTGGAGTTCGCGGAGATCGGCAATGGGTACCATGCTCGAGGCTTGGAATAGCTCCTGTGCCTGGGCGGAGACACCCTCCCCAGAATCCAACATGAACCTATCTGCGGGGTGAATATAAACGGGGATATCGAGCTTCTGCGCCAAATCCCCGGCCTCGCGGGTGTGGTCAATGTGGCCGTGCGTGAGCACGATAGCTTCATAGTCATAGTCGTGCGATATAACCTGCGACATGGAATCCATGCCCGGATCCACGATGAAGGCGCGCTTTCCCTCCGCCGCGATATAGGTATTCGTGCGAAATGGGCCCGCAGTAAATCCTTTAATGTCCATGGCTCAAGTCTAACGAGGCTCGCACCCATCGCGCCTCCCTGATCGCATCGGCACTCTGGATTCTAGTACGAAGCAAGCATGTAAAAAGCACCCAGCCTTCGCGCCCACAGCCACGGAGGGTTGTGGGAAAGGCTGGGTGCTGGATTTAATGAGCCTGCCGGCTTAAAGCTTTACTGCAAGGCGGCAAGAGCCTTGTCGTAGTCCGGCTCAGTGGTTACCTCTGGCACCAACTCGTTGTAGATGACCTTGTGGTCAGCGTCGGTGACTACAACGGAGCGTGCCAATAGGCCCTTGAGTGGGGAGCCTTGCAAGGTCACGCCGAACTTCTCGCCAAAATCGGAGCGGAAATCGGACGCGGTGTCCACGTTTTCAATGCCCTCTGCGGCGCAGAAACGATCCAGCGCGAAGGGTAGGTCGCGGGAGACGGACAAGACAACGGTATTGTCTAGGCCCGCAGCCTTTTCATTAAAGGTGCGCAGCTGCTGCTGGCACACGCCCGTATCGATGGAAGGGAAAATCGAGATAACGAGGCGCTTGCCCTCGAAATCCTTATTGGTGACCTCAGAAAGGTCGGTGCCAACGAGGGTGAACTCTGGGATGGGCTCCCCTACTGCGGGAAGTTCACCAGCGGTTTGGGTAGGTTCGTCAGAAAATTTAACTTCAGCCATGGCCCCGAGCGTACTGATACTTTTGCTTCCCCGCTATAGCTCACCGCTTATTGCTGATGCCAATCCCCGAGCCAAGTCAGCCCCACGTCCGCAAAACCGCTAAAATCGTCCTAGTTGAGACACGTCACCGATAATCGCTAGAAAGGTTGTCCCACGGTGCCAGATAATAAAAAGCGCGGAGAAGACGCGCTGCACAAGCTCGACCGCGAGCTAAAGTCCCGTGACCGCAAACAAAAGACTCGTCCTTTTGGTGTCGCCTTAGCCTCGCTCGTCGTCATCCTCGGCATCGCGGGAGGAATTTACTTCCTCTCCACCCGCGATGGCTCTGAGGGCGACATCCAGGCGGAAGATACCTCGGAAGCTCAGACCACGCAGGAAACCCCCAAGGCGGAGCCCTTGAGCGGCAAGCGCGCGGAAGCCCTGCCGGCAACCGTTCAGTGCGAGTATGAGGACAATGGGCAGGATGGCCACGGTGCCAAGAAGCCCGACGGCAAGGATATTTCCACCGAGGGCACTGTCACCGTATCCTTCGATACCACCCAGGGCCCGATCGAGATGGACCTAGACCGCGCCACCGCGCCTTGCACCACCCACGCCATTTCGGAACTGGCTGACTCCGGCTTCTACGATGACACCGTCTGCCACCGCATGACCTCTGGTGGCTTGAATGTGCTCCAATGCGGCGATCCCACCGGTTCCGGTTCCGGCGGCCCAGGCTTCAGCTTTGCTGATGAATACCCCACCGATGAAACTGATGACGAGGACGCACAAAACCCCGTTGTCTACCCCCGCGGCTCCGTTGCTATGGCCAATAGCGGTCCGGATACCAACGGCTCCCAGTTCTTCCTTAACTACGATGACTCGGAGTTACCTCCTAACTACACCTACTTCGGCACCATCACCGAAGATGGCTTAAAGACCCTAGACAAGATTGCCAAGGCCGGCGTAGACACCGGTAATCAAGGTGACAATCCAGGCGGCCAGAAGGATGGCAAGCCTGCAGAAGAGGTAAAGATCAAAAAGGCTACGGTAAAGGCCTAGTCTGCGGCATCGGCGCTTGCCGATGCCTCCCCCATTCCCTCTACATTTGCCTCACCCCAGCACACTGCACGAACTATATCGTGGCGTGGCGCTGGGGCATTTTCATATCTGATGCTTTGCCTTAAATACCCTTCTACCTTCGCTTAACTCCAGAAAGCACATCCTTCCCATTCACACCATCTGCATTAATCACCCCCTCCAAACACCCCCATTCCTTATTGATAATGTTTTTTATTAAACTCAGCTTGGGTAATTCAGACAGCTACGCAGCCGTCTAATATCCAAAAAATTTGAACACCACAAGCTTGACAGGAAACACAATGAAGCTTTTCTCCCGCAAGGCCTTCCTCGCCGGCGCAACCGCCCTATCCGTTACTCTCGCTGGCACCACCGTGGCCACTGCCGCGGAGAATGTGAACACCGTTGCTCAGGGCTCTTCTACTGCCTCCACCGGCACTCCTAGCCAGAAGATTGATTCGGACGCAAATAAGGAAAACGACGCCAAGAATACGCAAGCCTTGTCTTCCAAGGACGCGAATCCTGAGTCCGTCAAGGCCTGGATCGAAGTCATTACTGCTGCTGTCGGCGCACTGGGCACTCTCTTCGCTTTCGCCAATAAGTACATCAACATCGATGACCTTCTAAAGAACTTCAAACTTCCTTTCTAGACGTTGATGCCTCTTGAGGGCGATTAACCGCCGTGCTCTTATTTATCTGCACGGCGGTTGTACGAAAAGTAGTCCTGAAGTTCTTCCCCCTCTATCAATTCTTTAAGACTCTTTGGCCGGTTTGATATACCCAGAGCCAACGAGGTCATTAAAGATATCTGGGTCTATGTCCTGACCATTCTTGATGACAGATATGTGCCCGGTGGGCTCTAAAACCATAATCTGAACGTCTTCCATGCGGGCTAAACCAGCCTTTCGCACCGCGGAATACACGTCAGAGCGAGTGATGTGCGAAACGGTGAGGTTATCGTCAATCATCTCGCCTTGAAAGACGATGAGAACTGGACGCCGATCCAAAAACCGCGTCCACTTCACCACCTTGCGGATGGTACCGAACGCCGCTTCCAGGGCCATCAGCGTTGTCAGCCCAATAACACCCGCCGCTAATGTGGGCGGAACGCCGATGATCACACGCCCGGCAACGGCACCGAACATAATAATGATGATCGCGTCAGAGGCCGTCATGGAGGTCAATACGCGGGAACCAAAAATTTTTACCAAGACCATAAAGGCAAGATAGATGCCTAATGTTGACAACATAACCACGGGAACTCGATGAAGCTCGATCCCTAGTTGAAAAGTAGCCTCGCGTAAAAACCGTTCAAAGATATCCACGGCTTTTGAGGTTACTAGGATGCAACACACTGCACAGAAAAATAAGCGCTTTCCCCCCTTGTAAGCGAGGAAAAGCGCTTTACGTGTATCCGCGGGATTGGATTCTTAATTAAATGTGAAAGGTCTTGCGCAGGTCATCAAAGATCGCCCGCAGTGGTGCAGGCAGCAACTGGGGGTTCAATCCAATAATGGCGATTCCTGCCGCTAGTACCGCCACAATGGCAAGGGCTGCACCACCAAAGGAGGAACCTTGCGGTACCTTCGGGGCACCATCGGCGTCACCCAATTCCACGGGCAGGATTGCTTGCGTGCCAGCATCGGTGGTGATTTCTAGGTTCTGGGAGCCAGTCAGGCCTTCTGGAACGGTCAGCGTGACCTGCGCACGTCCGCGCTCGCCAAATTGGTCATCGCCTTCCTGCTTGGAGTTGTCAATATCGGCAGATACTTCCTCATCCCCCAACTTCACCGTAACGGTCTTAGCCATTGGCTCGCCCTCACTGGTGTAGTTCAAGCTGGACAGATCGACGGTTATTTCTTTGCCTGGGGCAATATCGCCATCGATGTGGGCGCCGATTTGACCTTGTCCCTTGCGGACCTCAGATTCGCCGGACGCGATGTAGTCGATCATGGCTTGGGCGTCCATGTATCCCACATCGTTTTTGTCCTTGATGGAGCCTGCCTCAAAGTAGCCATCGCCGCCCTTTTCGCTGTCGCTGGAAGCGAGGAAGGAAGAAAGCGCGATGGAGTAGTCCTTATTCGGGTCGAGGGGCTCGCCATTAACGGTCACGGCCTTGACGCGCTCACCGTGGGACGCCTTGTGGTCGTAGACCACCTGGACATTATTGGACAGCCCCATGGCAAGACGCGGCCTACTACCCTCCTGCCACTGATTTTCCAGTGCGGTGATGAAGTCCTTGCCGGAGACCTTCGCGGTAATAACGGAGTTACCAAACGGCTGGACCTCAGAGATGTCTTTGTACGTGACATCGCCACCCTGCAAATCGGCGCGCACGCCGCCGGCATTCATCACGCCGAGGTCGATGTCCTCGCCTACCTGCTTGCTCATGGCATAACGCTGCCCTTCCGCGATGAAGTTATTCAGGGTGGACTCGACACCGCGGTTGGAGCCTGGCTTTTGCCCCTCATCGGAACCGCGGAACAAGTCGGTTTCGACTGTGCCAGCGCTCTTCGAGCCTTCTACCTCGGCCTCATCCTGTGCCTTCTTAACGATGCCCCCAATCTCCGCATCCGGCTCTACCTGCGCCGCAGCAGTCGCGTCGTACTGCTTGAGCTCAATGCTTTTTATCTTGCCCGCAGCCTTGTCGTAGGTAATATCGGCATCGTTCAGCAGCTTGCCGTACTCGTGGCCTTGCGCCCACTGCAGTGGCAACGCGCCCTCGCGCTCAACCGTGCCCTGGGTCTTCTGGTGGGTATCGCCACCAAAGAGGATATCGACATCCTTATTAATGCCCTTTGCGTATTCCTCCGCATCCTCGTGGAAGAGGGAGACCACGACATCTGCCTCGCCGCTTTCCTTCAAGCGGGTGGCTTCCTTATTCGTTGCCTCAACAGGATCAGTAAAGGTAACGCCCGGAATCTTTGCCGCAGATACCTTGAACTTGGTGTTTTGGGTAACGGTGCCGACGTAGCCGACCTTCACGCCGTCGATTTCTTCCACATGGGAGGCGTCCAAAATCGGTTTGCCGTCTTTTAACACATTGGCGCCGAGGATGGGATAGTCAGAAGCGGGCTGGATACGGTCCGTTAGGTCCTCGGTGCCCTTGTCGAATTCGTGGTTGCCGACTGCGGTGACCTTCATACCCATAGCATTGAGGGCCTCGAGGGTGTACTTGTCATCCGAGATGGCCGAGACGAATGCAGAACCGCCCACGTTATCGCCCGAAGAAGTGAGATTGAACTCCTGGCCTTCGTTGACCTGTTTGATAAGCGATTGCAGGCGAGCCACACCAATCTCATCGCCCGCCTTAGCTGGGTCGCTCAG
Organism: Corynebacterium sp. KPL2830; assembly: GCF_040225635.1. Classification (NCBI taxonomy): domain Bacteria; kingdom Bacillati; phylum Actinomycetota; class Actinomycetes; order Mycobacteriales; family Corynebacteriaceae; genus Corynebacterium; species Corynebacterium sp. KPL2830. Next base: position 10,551 of record NZ_JBEHFR010000024.1, read on the forward strand.
GCCATCTTCCAGGTGACCGTGCAAGTCAGTGATATTGGTGACCGAGATGGTGGTCGTGTTCTCCTGCGCTAGGGCGTGTGTGCCGGAGAGCGCGACGGCGGTGGCGGTAGTAGCGGCCACCAACTGGCCAATGCGGCGGAACTGCATTATTACTCCTGTGTCGTAGAAAGCATTCAGACAATTTGTACCGCTTTCTTAACCAATCCGCAGGAAGCGCGTCCGCTTTGAACTGGGCATTTACCTTTCCTCCGTCAAGTGTTCACTCAATCGTCATGTGCCCGTAGCCCGCGCGTTGCCTCTACCCAGCAACCGCGCAGGGAGGTGGTCAGATGTCAAGCGGTTACGCGGTCACGCGGTAGACGTCAAAGACGCCCTCGGTATTTCGCAGCGTCGTCATCAAGGAACCCAGCTGTTTGGTATCCGAGACAGAGAAGGTAAATCGCATCGTGGCGATTTGGTCCTCGCCGCGGTTCGAATTCATCGTCAGCACATTAATGTTCTGGTCACTTAGTACCCGCGTCAGCTCAGACAGCAAGCCCTGACGGTCCAATGCCTCAAGCTGCAGCGTGGCGGAAAACGCACCGGTAGAAGAGGTACCAGAGGACCATTCGACCTTTAGCATGCGTTCCGGCTCGGATTTGAGCTTTTCCGCGTTGGCGCAGTCCGCACGGTGCACGGACACTCCACCGCCACGGGTGACGAAGCCAAAAATGGCATCCCCAGGCACCGGCTGGCAGCACTTCGCAAGCTTCGCCATGACATCAGGGCTTCCCTCCACCAAGATGCCGGTGCCGGAGGCGGAGTCCTTAGTATGCTGCGCGCGGGAATGCTCAAGCTCCGAAAGCGGGGTTCGGGAGGCAAGCGCATCCACAGCATCTTCGCGGTCGCCGAACAAGGCCACCAGTTGGTTGGCCACGTGTTGTGCGGAGACATGCCCTGCACCGATGGCCGTGTACAGGGCGTCGACATCGGAATAGTGCAGCTGTTCTGCCACCTGCTTCATTGAGCTGGCGGTAAACAGACGGTGCATCGGTAAGCCGCCGCGCTGCACCTCCGTGGCTAAGGCATCGCGCCCAGCTTCGAGGTGTTCCTCGCGCCTTTCCTTGGCAAACCACTGGCGGACCTTTGCCTTCGCCCGCGGGGAGACCAAGAATTCCTGCCAATCGCGCGATGGACCGGCATTGGGATCCTTGGAGGTAAAGATTTCTACCTTGTCGCCGGATTTCAGCGGCGATTCTAGCGCCACCAATTTGCCGTTGACCTTGGCGCCAATGCAGCGGTGGCCAACCTCCGTATGCACGGCGTAGGCGAAATCCACCGGGGTGGAGCCCGCTGGCAAATCCACAACATCGCCCTTCGGGGTAAAGGCAAAAATCTGGCGCGCCGTCAGGTCATAGCGCAAGGAATCGAGGAACTCATTGGGATCCGCCGCCTCCTTTTGCCAGTCCAGCAGCTGGCGCATCCAGGCCATCTGGTCCACCTCGTCTTGGTGCCCAGAATTTTTTCCCTTCGTTTCCTTATAACGCCAGTGCGCGGCGACGCCGAATTCGGCGTTGTAATGCATCTCGTGGGTACGGACCTGTACCTCTAGGGTCGCTCCGCCGTCTGCCAGCACCGTGGTGTGCAAAGACTGGTAAACGCCGAAGCGCGGGGAGGAAATATAATCCTTAAAACGCCCAGGCAAAGCCTGGTAAATGGAGTGAACAACGCCAATGGCGGCATAACAGCTATTGATGTCATCCACCAATACACGGATGCCCACTAGGTCAAAGATCTCGGCAAACTCGCGGCCACGAACGACCATCTTTTGATAGATGGACCAGTAATGCTTCGGTCGGCCCATTACCTCGGCCTCGATGCCATTTTCTTTTAAGGCGGCGCTAACTTGGGTGATGATTTCCTTCAGGGCGCGATCGCGCGAAGGCGCGCGCTCTGCCACCATGCGGACGATTTCGTCATACTTTTTGGGATACAGGATGGCAAAAGACAGATCCTCTAGTTCCCATTTCACGCTCGCCATGCCCAGCCGGTGGGCCAAGGGGGCAATGACCTCTAGCGTTTGGCGCGCCTTTTTGGCCTGTTTTTCCGGCGGCAAGAAGCGCATGGTGCGCATATTGTGCAGCCGGTCGCTGACCTTAATGACGAGGACGCGCGGATCGTTGGCCATGGCGACGATCATCTTACGGATGGTCTCGGCCTCGGCCGCAGCACCCAACGCCACCTTGTCCAGCTTGGTCACACCATCAACAAGCCTGGCAACTTCGGGCCCGAAGTCTCGGGTCAGATCCTCCAGCGTGTAATCGGTATCCTCCACGGTATCGTGCAAAAGTGCTGCCACGATGGTGGTGGTATCCATACCGATTTCCGCGGCAATCGTAGCTACGGCAAGAGGGTGCGTAATATACGGTTCGCCCGACTTGCGAAATACTCCCTCATGCAACCTTTCCGCGGTGTTATAGGCAGCGTTGAGTAATTCCGCATCCGCCTTGGGGTGGAATTTCCGGTGAATGGACATGAGGGGATCGAGCACCGGGTTAATCTTTACCCGCCCGCCGGTCAGTGACCGGGCAAGCCGGGCAGACATGCTCCGCATCCCGTTATTAGCCTGGCGTTTTGCTGACTTATCCGTGGCCATCTCTACCGCCCTTCACAATGCCGCAGCCTATATTGCTGACTGCAGAGCCTTTCCAGATCGTGTGATCTAGCTTAGACACACCATCTTAGTCAGCGTCATCCAGCACAATGAGCGGCGGGCCCGATAAGCGTTCACGGCCGTTAAGCCCCTTAACTTCGAGCACCACGACGTTGCCCGCTACCTCGGCGCCCGCAGACTCAAGAAGCAGCTTGGCGCCGTGGAGGGTGCCGCCGGTGGCCAGGACATCATCGACAAGCACCACGCGCTTGCCCTTCACATCGACGCCACTGGCTGGAATCTCCAGCGCGGCCGAGCCATATTCCAGCTCGTATTCCTCGGTATATACCGGCGGCGGAAGCTTGCCCTGTTTACGAATGGCCAAAATGCCCAGACCCAACTTGTACGCCACGGCAGAGCCCAGCAGGAACCCGCGGGCATCTAAGCCACCAATGAGATCCGCTCCCAGCTCCTCACACGCGGCCGCGAGTCCGTCAACAACGGCTTGAAATGCCTCAGGATCGGCTAATACCGGTGTGAGGTCTTCAAAAAGAATTCCTTTTTCCGGAAAATCCTGCACAAGGCGCACTTTATCGCGTAAAGCTTGTGCTGCTGATTCATAGTGAGAAGTCATCATCTTCCTTGAAACTAAATAGCGAGAATTAATTTAAGAGTGGATAAGGCCTAGGCTTTTTCCACAGGTTCTTGTGCCGATACGCGCCACCGGTCCATATTCCAGCCGATGCCCGAGATGCCAGTGTACGGCAGGACACCCTCCACGTCGCGGTGAACAATGAACACACGCGGCTGTGCGGCGACTGGAATAGAGGGAACGCTGTCCCAGAGCCGTTCTTCCTGCTCTTTGAGCTGCACCGAATTTTTGATGCTGGAGTCAGCGGCGGAGTACTCGGTCAGCGGATCGACCGCTCCCAAGAAGGCGTCGATGGTTGGCTCCCCCGTTTCTGGATCAGGGTTGAGATAAAACTGCGATAAGTGTTCATCCGCAGCATCCTCGATGGTAATGCCCGCCGGTTCACAGGAGGCGCGCAGCGCTTCGACCATCGCCTGATAGCGCTTATCTGGGCCAACGTAGCCCACCTTGATGGTGGTCCCGTTCAACTGGCCAGCCGCAGTCATGTCCGTTCCCTCGTGATCCTTCGCCACCGATCCTAGTGTTTGGGCTACCGGATCCTCGACAGAGACGGTGCGCAGATAAGCCGGTGGAACATCGACACCAGATACTTCGGAGCTCTTTTGCGCCATAGCTGCTTGGTCCACGCAGGCAGCGAATGCCTTCCTAGCGGAAGGTTCTGCAAAAATCCCAGCCTGCGATAGCGTCAGCGTGTCGGTTTGCAGGCCCACCTCGGTGGTCGTCTCAAACTCGGTTTTCTCTGCGCCCGCGGGGTCCTCCCCATTGGAGTTGCCTTCTTTATTCGAGTCAGATCCGTTTTTGGATTCGGGGGCTTCGTTGCCTTCCTCGGATTCTGCGTCCTTGCTTGCGTTCCCTGAGAGCCAGTCAGGCGCTGCAGTGGCGGAATCTGCCACCTTGAGAACGCCCTTATCCGCGAGTTCCTGTGCGTCGGCAGTACTCGGCCAAACGACGAGGCGATCCAAGGCAGGTTTGTCACCGCGATACTGCTCATTGGCTTTTAAGAAAATCTCGCCAGAATCGCCAACCTTATCCGCGGTAAATGGGCCGTAAGACACCTGCAACTCGGGGTCAAAGTCATCCTTGGCGGTGGAAAAACCGTAGCGCCACAAATCCGCTACCGGCTGCAGCGTCGCCATGTCTTCCGCGTGCAAGGCCGCATTGAGTTCTTCTACGGTCAAATCCGCCTTCTGCGCAAGCGCGTGTGCAGGCATGACGGTGCCAGGACCAAACATTTGGCGCCACCGATGTCCCTGGTCTTTCTGGAAAGTCAGCGTAAAGGCCTTGCTGTGCGGTGCACACTCGATATCCGCGATGTCATTCATCAGCGGCATATGCGAGGCAAATTCAACCGGGTGCGTGCCAGCCTTATAGGCAAGCAGGTAATCATCGCAGGTAACGGGGGTGCCATCGGAGAACGTGGCGTCATCGGCTAGCGTCAAACGCACGCTTTCCTGATCGCTATCTCCTGCCGGCGGAAGCTCCTCGGTCTCTACCAAATCCGCATTAGGAATGAGCTGCCCGGAGGGCCCCGGCACGAAAAGTCCGGGATAAAGCCGCGTCGAAAGCTGTGCCGCTGAAGTGGTGCTGCCGAAGGCGGTGCCGGCATTCGTCGTGGTCAGCTGAGAGTTGACCATATATCCGGCGTAGTTGTAGGACTCCGGATCGCTGGGCGTAGCCTGGTCACCGCTCTCGGATTCCTCACTGCTGCACGCGGCCGCTACCAGCGCAAGGGCGGAAAGCCCTACCGCAACTGTTGTGATTTTGGGACGGCGCCCCCACCACCGTGTGGTGCCTAATCTGCGTTCCACGGTACGCACAACCCCTTTTCTCCTAAAAAGACCAAGCCTTACTCTGCCTGATTATGCCTTGTTTAAGGGCACTTAGCGTCCCGGGCGCCACGTTGCACCGGTATGGCCGGAGGCACTGCTGCCGTGATCAGTTTGTTCTTCTGCCACTTCCTTGTGCGTCTTGGCCCCGACATCGGAAGGCGTGACCACCTTGCGCTTGCCAGAACCCGCCTCCGCTGGTTCACCGTCCTCAGACTTACCCGCGCGGTAATCCAGCACACGCTGCGTGTGCCGCTTGACGCGGTTAGTCCAATTAGCAAACGTCACCACCAACGGGGTGGCCAAGAAAATCGAGGAGAAAATACCCTCGATAACGCCGATCAACTGGATCAGCGCCAAATCGCGCAGCGTACCGATGCCCATAAGCCATACGGCGATGACGAACAACGCGATAATAGGCAGCGCGGAAATGATGGAGGTGGAAATGGAACGCATGACCGTCTGGTTAATCGCCAAGTTGGCGAGTTCCCCATAGGTCTTAGAACGTTGGCCTTCCAGCCCCGCCGTATTCTCATTGACCTTGTCAAAGACGATGACGGAGTCATAGATGGAGAAGGTCAGGACGGTGAGCAAACCGATGATGACGGCGGGAGAAACTTCAAATCCGAAGAGCGCGTAGATACCGGCGATGACGATGCCATCAATAATAAGCGCCAAAATGGCGGCAAACGCCATAATCTTTTGCAAGCGTACCGCCACATAGATAGTCGCTGCAACGAGGAATACGACCATAGCAAGGATCATGCGCTGCGTAATCGAGGAACCCCACGATTCGGACACGGTGGAAGAACCGATGGCGTCCGGGGTGGCCTCCCCGTTTTCATCCTTCGGTTGGAATTCCTCGTAGATAGCAGACCGGGCACTGTCTACTTCTTCTTGGCTCAAGCGCTCAGAGGTGATTTCCAGCGTCTCAGCATCACCGGCACCAACGATGCGCACTTGCTCCGGTTCAACGCCAGTGGAGTCCTCGAAGACGGTCGCTACTTCATCTTCTTTCAAGTCCCCAGCGGGCATGGACAAGGTGGTGCCACCCTCAAAGTCGAGGGAGAGCGTAAATCCACGAATCAAGATGGCGACGATGGCACCGACGAGGAGCGCGGCGGTAATCCCGTACCACCGTTTGGTGTGGCCAATGAAGTCATAGCCACGCTCGTCTTCATAGAGGCGATCTAAACGCGAAATCTTATTTTTAGTTGATACGGCCATGATTATTTCTCCTCATCTTCCGCAGCTGCTGAGGGCGAAGAACTCTCAGACGAATCGGCGCCAACGGATCCCGAATTTTCAGTGGAGCGCTCCTGCGCCGCAGCAGCGCCAGAACGGGAATCTCCGTAGTAACCGCGCTCACGCCGCTCTTCAATCAGCGCATAGATTCCGCCCAGACCATTCATCGATGGCTTGGCTGCCGCTGGGCGGCGGCCAATGATCTGCATCACCGGCGCCATAACCAAGAAGGAGACGACCAAGTCGAAGATCGTGGTCAGACCCAAGGTAAACGCGAAGCCCTTCACCTCACCGATGGCGAGGAAGTAGACGATGACAGAACCAATCAACGTCACCGCGTTACCGGTCACGATGGTGCTGCGCGAGCGCTCCCAGGCCTTCCGCGTAGCGGACCTAAAGGTTCTACCTTCTAAGAGCTCGTCCTTAATGCGCTCGTAGTAGACCACGAACGAGTCCGCGGTCGCACCGACACCAATGACCAAACCTGCGATACCGGAAAGGTCGAGTGAGTAACCAATCCAACGCCCCAGCAACACAATGGCGCCGTAGGTTAGCAGGCCGGAGCCAAGCAAGAAGATGACGGACACACCGCTTAACGCGCGGAAGTAGTACAGCGAGTAAAGGATGACCAAAATCAAGCCTGCCAAGCCAGCCCACAGGCCAGCTTCTAGCGCAGCCTTACCCAGTGTCGGAGGAATGGACTCCACCGTGCCGCCAGGCTCGCCGTTTTCGCCGGCGAAGGACAGCGGCAATGCGCCGTAGCGCAGGTTATTGGCCAGGTTATTGGCTTCTTCTTGGCTAAAATCACCGTTAATGGAGGTAGCGGAACCGTACGGGGTAGCACCCTGGATGACCGGCGCCGAAATAACACCCGAGTCAAGAGTGATGGCAATCTGATCGTTCAGGTGGTCCCGCGTGAGGTCAGCCCAAGTCTGGGAACCGTTCGGGCCATCGCCAGTCTTAAAGGAGAAGCTGATCTCCATCTGACCAGACTGCGGGTTGAGGCCACCGTTGATCGGGGAATTGGTATCAATCTCATTACCCGTCAAACGGGTACCGTCTTCATCCTTAACGCCATTGAGCAACGGTGCTGGCTCCAACACGTAGGGAGTGCCGCTGTCATAGTCACAGGTAACAAAAGGCTTGGACGGATCATCCGCACCAGCCAGTGGGTCAGAGGAGCCCTGACAAGTAAGGAGCGAAGAGGCCGCTGCTTGCGTTGTCGGATCGTCCGATTGGCGGTCCTTTAACAACATCTCGGTGATTTCATCGCGGCGCTCGGTCTGCTCGATGGAATTAGAAGGCTCGTCCAGAGGCTTCGCGGAAACCTTCGGAGCCTTGACGTCCTTCGGTTCCTTACCCTCAGCCTGCGCTTGTTGTTGGGCGACGGCCTTGGTGACGTCTTCCATTTTCTTGTTGGCCTCGTCCTTCTCTAGGACGCCATATTTGACCCAGCGGTTAGCCATGTCCTCTAGCTCTTTGTCGAGCTTTTCCATATCCGGCGCGGAGGGTTGCGCCACTGGACGGAAGTAAAGCTGTGAGGTCTGCCCCACTGCCTGGGCCTGCGAGGCATCCTCGCCCGGCACGGTGATGACGAGGGTATTGCCGTTAATGACGACCTCGGAACCTGACACACCCATGCCATTGACGCGCTGTTCCAAAATATTGCGCGCCTGCCGTAGCTGGTCCTGGGTGGGGTCTTCACCTTGTGGGGCCAAGGTAACGCGGGTGCCGCCCTGCAGGTCGATGCCTAGCTTTGGGGTGGCTTGGCGGTTTCCGGTGAAAAAGACCAGCGCATAGATAACGACCACGATAAGCCCAAAAAGCGCAAGGGCGCGTTTGGGCCATTGGCGGTTGCTATTTTTCATAGCGCCTCGAGATGATGCGGACAACGATATTCTCCTGTGCACTGCAAACCAGGGTGATTAAACATTAAATACGGCCCGCCCGATTCGGCGCGGGCACGTTAACAACGCACAATCGTACGTCATGGAACAACATTTTCCTTAACGGGGTCCGCGATTCAGCGAAAATGTGTCAGGTTCTACGTTTCTCTTAAGCCAATTGCAGGCTCATGGAACACTAGCCGTGTGCACAAGGTACGCCCGCGCCTGCCTTCGTTGAGAGCACGGGCTATAACGAGGAATTAGCGGTCGGAGGACTGCTCGCCTTCCCCGCCGTTGAATCCACCATCTTTATTGTTCTCACCGTTATCGCGCTGCGGCTCTCCAGCATTGTCCGCACTACCGCGATTAAGTTTCTGGGCTTCGCTTTCGGTGCGAACAACCGCCATCTTGTCAAAGGTAAGGGTAACTCCCGGGGAAACCTCGAGGTCCACACTGGTATCGGTGGTTCCGCGCACCACACCGTGGACACCGCCGGCGGTCACGATGCGGTCCCCATTCTGCAGGGAATTTTGCAGCGATTGCATGTCGTTTTGGCGCTGGCGTTGCTTACGCATCGCCATAAAGGAAGGAATGATGAACAAAATGACAATGATTATGAGAAAGATGATTTCCATAACTTTCCAGTATGCCAGACTGTTTGGTTCACAAAAACCATCGGCTAGTTCCATCCCATGGACCCCACCAGCGAGGTGCACATGGGCCCTTAAAACAGCCCAATTGCCCCATCCGGAGGCGTCAGGCCCAGGTGCTGCCATGCGGCTGCGGTGGCTACCCTGCCCCGCCCAGTGCGCGAAATCATGCCGGCGCGAACCAAGTATGGCTCACACACCTCCTCCACGGTGGAGGGTTCCTCGCCAACGGCGATGGCCAAGGTATTAACACCCACCGGCCCGCCGCCGTGGCCATTGATCAGGGCACTGAGGACGGCGCGGTCCAGCCGGTCCAGCCCCATTTCATCAACATCGAATACCTCCAACGCCCCCTGCGCGGCGGAAAGATCGATGCGCCCGGTTCCATTGACCTCCGCATAGTCGCGCACGCGGCGAAGCAGGCGGTTGGCAATGCGCGGAGTGCCGCGCGAACGCGAGCCGATCTCAACGGCGGCATCATCGTCGATGGCGACGTCCAAGATATGTGCCGCACGCTTGATCACATGGGTGAGATCCTCGGTGCTGTAGTACTCCATTTGGGCGGTAAAGCCGAAGCGATCCCGCAGCGGTCCCGTCAACATTCCTGCTCGCGTTGTAGCCCCGACCAAGGTAAACGGCGGGATCTCCAACGGGATCGAGGTAGCACCCGGCCCTTTTCCCACAATCACATCGATGCGGAAATCTTCCATGGCCATATAGAGCATCTCTTCGGCGGGCCGGGCGATGCGGTGGATCTCATCGATGAAAAGCACGTCGCCTTCCATGAGGTTCGAAAGCATCGCCGCGAGGTCTCCCGCTCGTTCCAGCGCTGGGCCCGAGGTCATGCGCAGCGACGTCCCAAGTTCCTGCGAAATGATCATGGCCATCGTAGTCTTACCCAGGCCGGGCGGCCCCGATAACAGGACATGGTCCGGGGTGACCCCGCGGTTCTTAGCGCCCGTAAGCACGAGGGAAAGCTGCTCCCTGACCTTTGGCTGCCCAATAAATTCCGTTAGGGATTTCGGGCGCAGGGAGCGCTCGATATCGTGTTCTTCGGCGTGAGCGGTGGCTTCCACATCACTATTGTGCTGTGAATCGTGCGCCTCATTCATTCCCTCCGGGAGGTTGAACTCGGTGCGCTCAATATCGGACATGCTGTAGCCTTCGTGTCTTCTTGACGTCGTGTTCTTTTAGCCCTGCTTACCCAACTGGGCTAGGGCCGCGCGCAGCAAGGTTGACGTATCCGCCGCAGGGGCTTCGGCATATGCCGCCTCCACCACGGGGCGGGCCGCCTTCTCAGTAAATCCTAGGCCCAGGAGGGCTTCGGTGACACTATCGACAACTGGGCCACCGCCGCTTGCTGCCGCCGGCGCCGCATCAGCCGTTGGAGCTCCAGCAAAGCGCTTTACCTTATCTTTTAGCTCCAGGGTAAGGCGTTGGGCCATCCGCTTGCCGACGCCCGGAATAGACTGCAGCGCCTTCACATCCTCCCCGCCAATGGCTGCGGCAAGCTCTTCTGCCCCCATGACGGATAATGCGGCTAAGGCGAGTTTGGGCCCCAAGCCAGACACGGATTGCAGCACTTGGAACATCTCTCGGTCATCATCGCTGGTGAAACCGTATAGAGTCAATGCATCTTCCTTGACCACCAAGGTAGTGAGCACAAAAGCGGTTTCTCCGCGGCGCAGGGTTCCCAACGTCTTTGCGGTGGCCAAGAACTTATAGCCCACCCCGCCGCATTCAATAACGCCGTGATCTAAACCAATGTGGAGGACTTCTCCCCGCAATGCCGCAATCATTTTCTACCGTGCCTTCCTACCTGTGTGCGCGTTCTGCATGACCTTTTAATTAATAAAACTTAGTGTGTGGGCGGTATATCAGGGCTTGATGCTCTTCCCCCGCCCGCGGACACCACTGGTCTTTGCGCCAAGCCCTAAACCAGTACTATCCATCCTCACGATCGCTGGCGCCCGCCAACAGTGGCAGACAGCCAGCGCCAATGCGTCCGCTGCATCAGCCGGCTTGGGTGGTTCCGTAAGCCCCAGGATACGAGTAATCATCGTCGTCATTTGTTTCTTATCTGCGCGCCCGTTGCCAGAAATGGCCTTTTTTACTTCGGACGGGGTGTACATATACACCGGAATATTCCGCTCGGCGGCCGCGAGCACGAGGACTCCTACGACGTGCGCAGTCTGCATGACGGTTGAGACCTGGCCGCGTTCGAAGACGCGCTCTATAGCAACCACGTCGGGCGAATAATCGTCCATCCATTCCTTGGCCGCAACGGACAGCCGCAGGAGCCGCTCGGTCAAATCTTTATCACTCGGGGTCCGCACCACGCCAACGGAGACAGGAAGAATTGCGCGCCCGCGGCCAGCTTGAACTACGGACAGGCCACAGCGAGTTAGCCCAGGGTCGATGCCCATCACGCGCATGCCTTCGATATTCACACCCGCCCACTCCCTGTTCCGCGGCCTCGTCGTTCCTAGTCTTAATTCCCCATTATGTCTTACACACACATGTTCTACAACACGGCGCAACTTTTAGGCTGTCCCAATAAAAACACAACAAAGCTCGGCACCGGAATCTCCGCATGCGCGAAGAGCCGCCACCGAGCTAGTGCCTCCAATATGTGCAGTATTCTTACTCTGCGTTGAGTTCTGCTAGCACCTCATCGGAGAGGTCCATATTGGTATATACGTTCTGGACGTCGTCGGATTCTTCCAAAACATCGATGAGGCGGAAGATCTTCTTGGCGTCATTGGCCTCGAGAGGAACCTCGACGGAGGCACGGAAATCGTTATCGGAGTCATCAACCTCGATGTCTGCTTCCTTGAGGGCCTCCTTGACGGCCTGCACATCCGTGGGTGCGCAGATGATCTCAAATTTCTCGCCTTGGTCTTTGACCTCTTCAGCGCCAGCATCGAGGACTGCCATCAAGACATCGTCCTCACTCAGCTCGCCCTTTTCCACCAAGACATAACCGGTGCGGGAGAACATATAAGCAACCGAGCCGGATTCGCCCAGGTTGCCGCCATTCTTGCTCATCGCGGTGCGGACATCGGTAGCCGCGCGGTTGCGGTTATCGGTCAAGCATTCAATCAGCATTGCGACACCGTTGGGGCCATAACCCTCGTACATGATGGTCTCCCAGTCGGCACCACCGGCTTCTTCACCAGAGCCGCGCTTGCGGGCGCGTTCGATGTTGTCATTGGGGACGGAGGCCTTTTTGGCCTTCTTAATCATGTCATCGAGCGTTGGGTTGGCCGCAGGATCACCACCGCCGGTTCGCGCCGCCACTTCAATGTTCTTAATGAGCTTGGCAAATTCCTTGCCGCGCTTGGCGTCATTGGCAGCCTTCTTGTGCTTGGTAGTTGCCCATTTTGAGTGGCCTGACATTAAGTCCCTTTCTAATTGGGTTCTAAATCTGTTGACAATTATACGTGCCCTGCACGAACTGGGAAAAGCGCCCCCATGATACGGACGCGTCGCTAGACGTTGTGCCAATTGCCGTGCGCAGAACCGCTACCTAAGTTTTCATCAAGGAACCGAGTCAAGCCTTCTTGATTGACCAATGCAACGAGTTCACCCTGCTCATTGAATAATTTACCGCGCGCGATGGCCGTTCCTTGCGCCGCTGTGGGCGATACCTGCTCATAGAGCAACCACTCATCCACGCGAAATGGGCGAAGAAACCACACCGCATGGTCAAGGCTTGCCAATTGCACCTTATCCCCTTGGTGCGGAATGAGCGCCGCCCGAATAAGGGTCATATCAGACATATACGTCAGGGCAGCGCGGTGGAAAGCGGGGTCACTCCCAAGCTCGCCCGTATTGCGGAACCAAATATGGCGATATCCGGCACCTGTCACCTCCGCGGCGGCATCATCGCGGCCCTCATCGGGCACTAAACGGATATCCCAATCGGTCCACTCCTTCAAAATAATCCGGGTGGAATACGGCACCCCACCGCCACGGCGAGCGGCTTCATCGGGGCTTAATACCTGCGGTGCCACGTCCTGATGCTCGGGTCCTGCATCACCTTCGCGGTGGAAACTAGCCAGCATAATAAAGACGAGGCGGCCATCCTGGATGACCCGAACCTGCCGGCTAGCAAAGGAACGACCATCACGCAGCCTTTCTACCTGCAGCTCCAGCGGCTTTTTCGTATCACCTGGGCCAACGAAATAACCGTGGAGGGAATGCACCTGCTTCCCCTCCACCGTCTTTTGCGCCGCGGTAAGCGCCTGCGCGGCAACTTGCCCGCCGAAGGTGCGCTCAATCTGCGAGGGGATCGCTGGGCCAGAAAAGACATCCGTATCTTGGGTGCCTTCTAATGCCAAAACCTCAGAAATGGTGCCCACAGTCATCCTTTCTTGTGCGCCTACTATGCGCTACATCACGTAAGTCTTCGTCTGCCTTGCCACCCTACTCCCCGGGGCAGCCCAACCCCGGTGACGAGAAACCTGATTCGAACTACTCAACGACCAAATTTTTCCCTAGAATCTTTTGGGTGAAAAGATTCGCGACAGTTCCTGCGGTATGGGTGGGCTGGGTTCTCGCCCGCTTGGTTTTGGTCTATTTTTTGAAGCTCGACCACAGCGCACGCGGCGATGTTGCCTATTATTTCGCCGGCCTTTTTGGCACTGATCCCACGCAGATGACCGAATACCCCCACGCGGGCACGTGGCCCACCATCATCTTAAGTTGGTTCACCGGTGGAGACCGCGGCGTGTTCTACATTGGCTTTACCATCATGACGCTGCTTGTCGATGCCACCTTCCTCGCCCTCCTGCTGCGCCACCACGAACGCAATAAGCGCGTTTTTCTCGCCGGTTGGTTCTGGGTCTTTTTTGGCACGGCTGCAGGCCACGTCTTTGTGTGGCGCCTCGATATTTTTCCTGCCGTCGTCGTCGCTGGGGCCGCAGCGCTCCTTATTTCTCATCCCAAGACCGGCGCCGCCCTATTAGGCTTCGCCACCACCATGAAGCTCTGGCCAGGCGTCCTCGCAGCTGGACTGGTCGGGCGCTTTAATAGCACCAATTCCTGGCTGCGCTTGGCGTCCTTTTTCGGCTCGGTTGCCGCCCTTTCAGCATTGACAGTTGTCACCTCCGGCATGGACCGTCTGCTTTCCCCACTGAACTATCAGGGGGTACGCGGACTCCAACTTGAATCCATTCCGGCGACAAACCTGCTGTTACAGGCACACCTGAACCCAGGTAAGTGGCATTTGGGATATGCCCCGTCCAAGAGCTTTGAAATTTCAGGTCCGGGCGTCGATACCGCCATCATGTGGAGCTCCATCGCGACGGCCGGGATGCTGGTATTCGCCTTGAGCTGGGCGCTGTACCGTTTCTTCGCCGGAGGGTGGACCGCGCGAACCACCGTCGCCTTCTTCACCCTTATGGTGCTGCTCCTCATAGCAACCAATAAAGTATTTTCTCCCCAGTACATCATTTGGCTCGGACCGCTATTCGCTGTGGTAGTACGCCAAAAGCTCCCCGCCGGGTTTATACCCATCAAGATCTGTCAGGGCCTCCTCGCTGTATGTGCAGTTGCAGCCGCCGCGCTTGGCACCTACGTCTACCCGTTCCACTATGACTTCGTGTGGAAGTACGTGGGCGAAAACCTGACTCCGGTCTACGTACTCGTCGCCCGCAACGTGCTCATCCTCGTAGCGGTGCTCTTTGCACTTATATGGTTCATCCTTGAGGTAAGCCTGTCCCGCCGCATAGAAAAGGCCATCGTGGCAGCAGGCGGCTCGGAAACGAGCGCGGAAGCCGGCGCAGAGAACGCGTCCTCGCCGAATACGGGGCGAATTAACGTGCCTGGCTCCGACGCCCCTACCGAGTCTGAAGCGAGCACCGATGCCACTACGCAGACACCCCGCAGCTAAATTCTTAATCCGCCAGCATGTAGTCGAAGTACTCCGGTAATTTAGCGGTTCCGCCGAGGTGGAAGAAGCGCACTGCGGGCCGCAGGCGCAGCGCGCGCGTATCGCTAACTGCCTCGTTATAGAAGCGATGCGCCAATTGGATGCGGCCTTCCGCATCCGCCAAGGCGGCCGGGCGCTGGCCTACCGGAAAATCGCGCACAATGGCGGCCGAAAGCTCGCGCTCTACCATGGTGCGGGCTTGAAAATGCCCTTGCGAAAGCTCGGTGGATTCGGCCCTTTGCGCCAAGGCCGCAAGTTCCGGGGAAACTGCCGCCGTTACCGCCGCGCGCCGGTCCAACGCCGCCTGCAGTTGCGCCAGCGCAGCATCGGTGCGGATGTGCAGGAAATTTAGCCGCTGCGCTGTGAAAATGGCCCACGATCCCACAAGAATTAGAATAAGCAGCGCGATGGTTATTTCTATCGCCATCATCGCTTCACCCTCACCTTCGTGCCATCTTGCACCGTTTCATAAACCTGCATGACCGCCGCGGCAACATGGTCCCAGTCATACATCTGGGCGCGCTGCACGCCATTGCGCACCAATCGCCGCCGGTAGTCGCCATCATCCAAAACTTGGTTGAGCACACGTGCCAAATCGGTGGCATTGCCAGTGCGGAATAGCGCTCCCGCAGGCTCTTCCGATTCCGCGTTGCAGACCGCCCGAAAGGCCTCCAGATCCGAAGCCACGACGGCGGCACCGGCGGCCATGGCTTCTACCAACACGATGCCAAAGCTTTCCCCGCCCGTATTGGGCGCCACGTAGACATCGGCCCGGCCCAAGATTTGTGCCTTTTCTGCGTCGCTGACGCGCCCGACAAAATCCACGCCCTCGACCTCGCGGGCACGGCCGCCACCCATAATGGTGACGCGAATATTCGTGTTGACCTGACGCAAAGCGGCCAACAGAATATCCAGGCCCTTCCGCGGCTCGTCGAGGCGGCCGAGAAAAACGACCTCGAGTGGGGCATCGGCAAGCGCGGGCTGGCTTTTCTTGCGCGCTAAAGCGTAGACGGAGGTATCGACGCCATTGGGAATCAGGACAGGATCGCCACCCAATTGCTCCACCTGCCAGCGCCGCGCCATATCCGATACCGCGATGCCGCCGCGAATCTTTTCCAAAAAGGGCACGAGGAGCGGCTTTGCCAGGGTCAGGATGAGGGAATTGGCCGCCGAGGCGTGGTACGTCGCCACCATGGGGCCGTGCGCCACGGCCAAGGCGGTCATGGAAAAACTCGGGGAATTGGGCTCGTGGATATGCAGGACATCAAAATCACCGTCCTGAATGAAGCGCTTGACCTTGCGGGTTACCTTTGGCCCCACCGACAAGCGCGCAACGGAGCCGTTATACGCAATCGGGAAGGCCGGGCCGCCCTTGACCACGAAATCCGGTAGCGGTGTGGTCTCTGCGGCAGGACCAAGAACCTGGACAAAGTGACCTTGTTCTATAAAAACGGTGGCCAGGTCGAGGATGTGGGCCTGCACGCCACCAGGTTCATCAAAAGAATACGGGCAAATAATACCGATGCGCATTAACTGGAACGTTCCTTTCGCGCTTGCCGGCGCCGCTCCACGTCCTCGTTCCATTGCGGCTGCAGCATGTGCCAGTCTTCGGGGTGGTGCTGGATATTAGCCGCAAACCCATCCGCCATCCGCTGGGTGGTCTCCTTAATATCGGTAACCTGAACTTCTGGAGACACCGACAACCCCCAGCCATCGCCTTCAAACCACGAGTGCACCACGTGGAGTGCCGCGCCGGTCTCAATGGCTAGCTGTGCGGGACCTGCCGCCATATTGGCTTCCTCGCCCATGAAATCTACCGTGATACCGCGGCGGGTAATATCGCGTTCCGCCAATAAGCAGACCACCCCGCCCTCCTGCAGGGCTTCCTTCAGGCGCGCAAAGGGCGTGGCCGCCCCACCGGTAAGCGGCAGGACCTCAAACCCCAGTTCCTCGCGGTAATCCACGAAGGCATCAAATAACACCTCCGGCTTTAACCGCTCCGCCACGGTGGTAAATTGCCCGTAATGTCCCACCAAGAAGACCCCAGCCATATCCCAGTTGCCGGAGTGCGGCAGCGCCAGGATGACGCCCCGTCCAGACTGCGCGGAGGCGTCGAAGTGCTCGAGCCCCTTCAGGCCGCTCATGAGGCGCTCGTGCAGCTGGGGATCCGCGTGAATCGCGGGCAGGCGAAACGCCTCCATCCAATAGCGCATATATGAACGCATGGAATCGCGTACCAATTCGCGCGTGACATTTTCTGCCCCCACAACGCGGGTAAGGTTTCCCCGCAGGCCGTCCATGCCCCGCCCGTGGTCGCTCGCGAAATCCGCTACCCACCGGAAGATGGTGCGCGCTACCGGCTCGGGCAAGCGGCGAACTACCTTCCAGCCCGCCAAATAACCAGCCGCTGCTACATCTTGTTTATCCCACATGGTGCCGGGTCCTCCAGAAAAGTCAGTGCGCAAACCACGAACTAGCCGGAATGATAGCCCCCGCTGCGCCCACGGTCGCTAATTTTATATCCCAGCATCCTGGCGCGCTGCAATGGCAATGCGCTGATACACGGTAAAGATTGAGCCGACCGCCAAGATCCACAGCGATACCGCTGCGGCGTAATCTACACCCAAGCCCTCAAGGCCGATGCCGCCCAACGCGAGAATGAGGCGCTCAGGGCGCTCAATAAGGCCACCGACCATGGTGAAACCGGAGGCCTCTCCCCTAGCCTTGATATAGGAAATGACCTGGGAGCACACCAAGGTAATGAGGCAGGCCGCCACTGTCCATTTGGACGCGTCTGCGGTATAAACCAGCCACCACGCGATGGCGCAGAACAACGCGCCATCGGTAATGCGGTCACAGCTCGCGTCCAGTGTGGCACCAAAGGCGCTCGATTTGCCGGTCAGTCGGGCCATGGTGCCATCGAGCATGTCAAAGGCGGCAAAGAGGCCGGATAGTACGGCGGCGATAAAGAGGTGGCCGGTAGGAATGAGGATCACCGAAATAGCGATGGTCACAATCGTGCCTACAACCGTGACCACGTTGGGTGTTAGCCCCAACTTTAAAAAGGTCTTGGCTATAGGTTCCACCACCACGGCGGCGGGCTTTCGCCCATGCACGCTAAGCACGCGAGTCCTCCTCTTCCATGTCACGCCACCCCTCTGCCAAGACACGACGGGTGTCTTGCAGTAGTTGCGGTAATACCTTAGTCCCATCGAGGACAGTCATAAAGTTACTATCCCCGGGCCACCTTGGCACCACATGCAAATGCAGGTGGTCTCCCACCGAGCCGCCGGACGCGCGCCCCAAGTTAAAGCCCACATTAATGGCCTCTGGCTGTGATACACGCTTGAGTACCCGCACCGCATTTTGGGCAAAGGCCATAAGCTCGTGGGATTCTTCCTCGGTGAGGTTTTCCAGCTCGGATTCCTTGCGGTACGGCACCACCATGAGGTGGCCGGCGTTATAGGGAAACAAGTTGAGCAGCGCATATACCGTTTCACCCCGCGCGATGATGAGCCCGTCCTCATCGCTGCCCTTCGGGGCTTCCACGAAGGGATCCTCGGACCGCTGCGCGATATAGGCCATCCGGTACGGTGCCCACAGTCGCTCCAACCGGTCCGGCTCACCGGCACCGGTATCGACGAATGTTTCCTCGCTTTGCCCCTTCTGCGGATTAGCGCCGGGCACGAATGAGCTCTTCTGTCGGCTGCTCGTTGGTGCGCTCTGCTACCCACGTGGAGATGAGCTCAACGGCTTCATCGACCGGCACGCCGTTGACCTGCGTGCCATCCAGGAAACGGAAGGAGACCGCACCGGCTTCCACGTCGCGGGCGCCGGCGACCAGCATGAAGGGCACTTTGCCCGTCGTGTGATTGCGGATCTTCTTCTGCATGCGGTCATCGGAGGTATCTA
Source organism: Corynebacterium sp. KPL2830 (assembly GCF_040225635.1). Classification (NCBI taxonomy): domain Bacteria; kingdom Bacillati; phylum Actinomycetota; class Actinomycetes; order Mycobacteriales; family Corynebacteriaceae; genus Corynebacterium; species Corynebacterium sp. KPL2830. Next base: position 29,289 of record NZ_JBEHFR010000024.1, read on the forward strand.
CATCCGCGCGAATGCCCTTGCGGCGCAGCTTTGCGGCGACGCCCTCCAGATGCGGCACGAAGTCATCCGCGACTGGGATGCCCATGACCTGGTGCGGTGCCAACCACGCTGGGAATGCGCCCGCGTAGTGCTCAAGAAGCACACCGAAGAAGCGCTCGATGGAGCCGAAGAGGGCACGGTGGATCATGATCGGGCGCTTCTTCGTGCCATCGGATGCGGTGTATTCCAGCTCAAAGCGCTCGGGCAGGTTGAAGTCCAGCTGCACCGTGGACATCTGCCAGGTACGTCCAATGGCATCGCGGGCCTGAACGGAGATCTTCGGCCCATAGAACGCCGCACCCTCAGGGTCAGGAACGAGCTCAAGACCGGACTTTTCTGCCACGGACTGCAAGATCGTGGTCGAGCGCTCCCAAATCTCATCGGAGCCGACAAATTTATTGGGGTCCTTGGTGGAAAGCTCCAAGTAGAAATCGGAGAGACCGTAATCCTCAAGCAGCGAGATAATGAAGTCTAGGACCTGGGTGAGTTCCTCTTCCAGCTGCTCTTCGGTGCAGTAAATGTGGGCATCGTCCTGGGTAAAACCGCGCGCACGCGTCAGGCCATGCACCACGCCGGACTTTTCGTAGCGGTAGACCGTACCGAATTCGAACAGGCGCAGCGGCAACTCGCGGTAGGAACGGCCGCGGGATGCAAAGATCAGGTTGTGCATCGGGCAGTTCATCGGCTTGGCGTAGTAGTCCTGCGGCTCTTTGACGGTATTTCCCTCGGCGTCGTACTCGCCATCGAGCTGCATCGGCGGGAACATGCCATCGGAGTAGAAATCAAGGTGGCCGGATTTACGGAAGAGGTCGCCCTTGGTGATGTGCGGGGTATTGACAAAGGAGTAGCCCGCCTGCACGTGGCGGTTGCGGGAGTGGTTTTCCATCTCCATGCGCACGGTCGCACCGTTGGGGTGGAATACGGGGAAACCGGAACCGATCTCATCCGGGAAGGAGAAGAGGTCCAGTTCCTGGCCCAGGCGGCGGTGATCGCGCTTTTCTGCCTCTTCCACCATGGTCTGGTAGGCGGCCAATGCGTCCTTAGACTCAAAAGCGGTGCCGTAGATGCGCTGCAGGCCAGCGTTAGCCTGGTCGCCGCGCCAGTAGGCGGCGGACGACCGAGTCAGGGCAAAGGCCGGGATGTATTTCGTGGTGGGAACGTGCGGGCCGCGGCACAGGTCGAACCATTCCACCTCGTTGGTGCGCGGGTTCACGTTGTCATAGTGCGTCAGATCGCCGGCACCCACCTCGGCGGCCTCGTCGGAGTCTGGGTCCACATTGCCTTTGTCCTGGATAAGCTCCAGCTTGAAGGGCTCATCCTGCAAGGCCTGTTCCGCCTCAGCCGTAGACGCATAGGTGTGGCGCTCGAAGCGCTGGCTGCCCTTAATAATCTTCTTCATCCGCTTTTCCAAGGCCTTGAGATCCTCCGGGGTGAAGGGCTCAGCGGTCTGGAAATCGAAGTAGAAGCCGTTCTCAATGGACGGGCCAATGCCCAGCTTGGTGCCGGGGAACTCGGCCTGCACGGCTTGGGCCATCACGTGGGCGCAGGAGTGGCGAATAACGGCGCGTCCATCTTCCTCACAGGCGGCTACCGGGACAAATGTCGATTCCTCATCCGGGGTGTGCGAGAGGTCAAAAAGAGTACCGTCCACGCCGCGGACTACCACGACCGCCTCTGGGCCCTTATTGGGCAGGTCCAGCTCGCGGAGAGCCGCACCAACCGCTTGCCCGGCTGGCACGGTGAAGGATTCGTAATTTACCGGTGCTGCGGGAATAAGTTCCGCCATATTCGCGCTCCTTTTTGCGCTCGCGCAGATACGGCATACCTGGCCGCATCCACTAGTTAAATTTACGGATCGTCATTCTACAGGCCAGCATGCGTGCAAAGCGATTCCGCCCACCACGTTTCTTTACCATCGCTGCCTTTAGTTCCCGGCGGGCAGAAATACATCGCCGAACCGATGTGGGTCAGCCACTCATTCAACAGGTCCGCCTCATCGAGGCGCGCCTGGATGGGTTCGAATTGCTTGGTGGGATCCTGCTGGTAGCAGATGAAGATTTGGCCGATATTGGATAGTTGGCCGTCCTTGCCATCCGGCGGCAGCTCGTAGTTATAGGGCCGGCGCAAAATCTTTTGCTCCGGGTGGTCCTTCGGCGCTGTCGCGCGCGCCATGTGGGAGTTCTTATCGATGACCGGCAAGCCATACTCATCCGTGACCTTAAAGTCCGCCTCATCGAATTCCTTATCACCCGTAAGCGGTGCCCCGTTTTCCAGCTTGCGCCCCACCGCATTTTCGCGGGAGGACCGGTCCAGCTTTTCCCAGGTATCGAGGTTCATGCGGATGCGGCGCACCACCATGGCCGCACCACCCTGCTGCCACTTCGGGCCATCCTCGATCCAGACCTGCTCGGCGAATTGTTCATCGCCGCGCGGGTTCACGGTGCCATCTTTTTGGCCGAACATATTGCGCGCGGTCTCGCCCTTTTCGTGGCTGCCGTAGGCATTGATAAAGCCCTGCTGCAGCCAGCTAACTTCGGCATAATGCTCGCCTGAGCGCACCATGTGCCGCAGGGCGTAGGTATTCATCAGGGGGTCATCGCTGCAAATCTGCAGGACGATGTCAGTTTGGCCCCACTTGTCTTCTAATTGGTCGCGGGAATAGGCGCGGACATCGCCAAGCCACTCCGGCTTATCCACGCCCAGCAGCGAGAAAATGTGTTCACCCAACCCACACGTAATGGTGAGATTCGCCGGCTGGCGCACCATTTCCGGCTCCAAGGTCCCCAACGGGGGCTTGCCCTTACACAGCGCACGCGCATCCTCGGTCCACAGCTTCATCAGGCGGGCAAAGCCCTGCTTGCCGATGCCCCCTTTGAGGTTAAAGCCCACCAAGTTCAGGTGTGCTTGCTCCGGCGTGTCAATGCCGGCCTGGTGTGGGCCGTCGAAAGCCACGGTGGCATCAGCAAGCGGGGTGTTGTGTTCCTCCGCTTCAGCGTGTGGTGTTGATTTATCCGCGTTGCATCCCACCAGCGCGAAGGCGCTGGTAGACACTGCAGCGCCGGTGAGAAATCCCCTTCTGCTGAATCCCGTCATGATTAGTGCGTGTGCTTTTCTTTCTTGTCGTCGTTGCCGGAGTGGTCGTGGCCTGCATGATCGGAGTGATCGTGGCCCGCGTGACCGTGGTCCATGCCGTCCATGTCGCCGTAGTCCTCATCGCCGGCACCCATGGTGCGAGCCTGGATGGCGCCCAAGTCAAGCTCCTCGCCGTCAGACAGGGTCAGCGTGAGTTCAAGGGAATCGCCCGGCATGATGCCTTCCTTCATGCCCATCAACATGAAGTGATCGCCACCCGGCGCAAGCTCGTGGCTCTCGCCGGCCTTGATGACCAAGGGGCTGGACTTTTCTCGCATCTGGCCATCGACGGTCTCGTGAATCTGGTTCATCTCTGCGTCCAGGTTCGTGGAGAAACCGGTGATCTCGATGTCTTTATCCGAGTGGTTGACCAAGGTGCCAAAGATGGCGGTCATGTCCTTGTCTTCGTTCGCGCGGACAACAGCGTCCTCGAAGGTTAGGTCCTTATCCGCTGCCGCAGTGGATTCGCTGGCTTCTGCAGTCGAAGATGCAGCTGAAGTCGAGTCCGAGTTGCTGGAATCGTTCTCGTTATCTGGGGAGCAACCGGCAAGAACCACGGCGCTGAGGGATACGCCGGCAATCAGGCGGGAAATTTTCTTAGTCATTATTTGTGACCTTTCGAGTCGTTTCGACGGGTTTTTGCGATCAACAAAGCCAGAACGGCCGCTATGGCCAGCACACCGCCCACTCCCAGAATGATTTTCACCGAGGTGGGCATATCGCTCGAAGAATCTGCAGCTCCATCTGCATCTGCAGCATCGGTGGAAGAAGCACCATCGCTGTCCTCACCTTTCACCGTAAATGAGACGCCACCGCGTGTGGCGTGTCCGTCCGAGGAGGTGATGTTGTAGCCCACCTGGTAGTTACCTGGGCCGGGGTCGACATCATCTGGAGTCGTGATCGTCAGATCGCGATCATCTAGCTCCGGCTCCTGGCTAAAGATCTGTTCCCCAGTGTCCTTATTGGTTACCGCAAAGGTGTTGAACTGGTCCTTTGGAATGCCGGAGAACTCCAAGGTGATTTCCTCAGGAAACTCCTCGAGCTGGTCGCCCTCCTTTACGGTTCCGCCCACGACGGAATCGTGCGCCAGTGCTACGGGTGCGGATCCGCCGGCGATAAGCGCGGCAGCTCCCACTGCCATTGCCGTGCGACGCAACCAAGGTACGCGATGGCTCATTTTCAGCTCCTTCAGTTCTGAATTTTGCGTGTGCATGCAAAGACATCCTAATCCCACCGAATGGCTTGGTGACAATCGTGGTCATCAGTGTGTCTCTTCAATAGTCGGTAACAGTATCTCTATAGTTCCGCACCGAAGCGAAAAAGTCTGCGATCTCCATCACTTCAGAAGAGTGGGGTGTGCCAGATACAAAAAAGCCGCCTTGGTGACAAGGCGGCTTGAATGGAGCGGATGACGAGACTCGAACTCGCGACCCTCACCTTGGCAAGGTGATGCGCTACCAACTGCGCTACATCCGCAGGTAAATCAAAAGATTCACCAAGGGTCATCAGGTGACCCTCGTGCGCGATACTGGGATTGAACCAGTGACATCTTCCGTGTCAGGGAAGCGCTCTCCCACTGAGCTAATCGCGCCCAATGCCCAAAGGCATTAAGTTGAGGTGGAAACGGGAATCGAACCCGTGTGCACGGTTTTGCAGACCGTTGCCTCACCACTCGGCCATTCCACCGTGGCGATACCGCCTCACACAATACAGTGCTGGAGCGGATGACGAGACTCGAACTCGCGACCCTCACCTTGGCAAGGTGATGCGCTACCAACTGCGCTACATCCGCA
>NZ_JBEHFR010000025.1:0-30192 GCF_040225635.1 Corynebacterium sp. KPL2830
AATGGCCGTAGCCTTTCCCGCCCGCTTCGACAAATACCTATAAACCTAGCCCCACACACAAACAACTTGACACGCTCTGCTCTGCTTTGAGGAATGAGCCGCAATCTTATACTCATCGCAGAGTATAAACCCGAATTTAGATGGCTCTTCAATAAGGAAGACAGCCGAAGATAACCTCTAAAGACTGAAGACATAAGCTACCCAGTCCCAAGAACTTTCCTTAACACCGTGCCCCGTTTGAAAGGACTTTTCGTGGAAAAGACCATGACGTACGCGTTCGCAGCCGCTTTTGCCGCGTTCATTGCGGTATCCGCTGTGGTACCCAATTGGCTCCTAGTTGTACCCACAGCACTCGCCGTCTCCGAGCTGGCATTGTCATACCGCAAGGGCCGCGCTTAAGGCCTCCCGTCGTTGACAACGCCGCTGGGCAAGGTGAGACATAGCTGAAGTGCCTTGGGCTTTATTCGTGTGGTCAAACTTCCATCTCGGAGAAATCGGGGATCTGCGGAAGGAAGAAAACTACGAGGCTTCACCCACAACGCTAACCATTAAGGCGTCGCGCACACGGAGTGTGGCGGCGTACAAGAGTGCACGCTCTCGCAGTAGTACGTCATCGGCTTCCGCTCGAGCGTGACCTCAGAGCAGGAGCTGCAGCGCTAGTTGATCTTCATTGACGCCAAACAGGTCAACGTCGGTGAATTCCACCCCCTCATCGATACGCGTGGTCCTCATGCCTGACGCACATACAAACAACTTGACACACTCTCTCAGCAATACCGTCCTTGGCATCTCAGGCGAACGGTAGTCTAGATAGACAAGAATTACGGATTGCATGGTTTTGCGATCAGCAGGGGGATATCCGCCACGGGGTCTTACAAAATAGGCAAATTTCAGAATACGAAGACAATAGACAGGTCGTTCATTCAGTGGCTCTTGAGCCAGGTTCGCGCATTAACGGCTGTATTGACTTGATGTGCGGCCCAAATGTCCCCAGCCCTTGAGCACGTCCCGAATCATTCAGGTTTTACGAAAGGAGGCCGAAGGCAGCGGCCAGGCAGAGCAAATCCAAGAATTGCTCCAATCTTCAGCTTTAGTTTTCCGCCTAAGTAGATAGTGCCACTTGGCAGAAACCGGTTCGATGGCCTCATTGTTTCTTCCCCGCAAGATTTAACGACAGATTAGCGCCCCAGCCCTCCACCCTTATGAGGAGGCCTGGGGCGCCGGTGTCTTGGAGGCTTAAATAGCCTTCTCCCCGCGCTCGCCGGTGCGAACGCGGATCACGTCTTCAACGGGTGCAATCCAAATCTTGCCGTCGCCGATTTCGCCGGTGCAGGCGGCGTCCACGATGGCATCGACAATCGCTTCGGCGTCATCGTCTGCCACGATGAGCTCGATTTTGGCCTTAGGCACAAAGGAGGTGGCGAATTGGGCGCCGCGGTAGATTTCTTTGTTGCCGCGTTGCTGGCCAAAGCCTTCGATTTCAGTCACCGTCATGCCGGGTGAGCCGAGCTTTTGTAGGGCTTGCTGGATATCATCAAGCGTAAAGGGCTTGACCACGGCTGTTACGAGTTTCATTGTTGCTCCTAGGTATCGCTGGGCGTTTTAGTTGCGGCTGGTGGTACCGCGCATGGCACGGCCGCCAATGTCGTAGCCGGTCTCACGGTGGCCACCAAAGTCAATGCCGTCGGTTTCAATCTGGTCGGTCACGCGCCAGCCGATGGTCGCCTTCAAAATCACCGCGATGATGGCGGTAATGACTGCGGCGAAGACTACGGCGATAGCGGCGATGAGGATCTGTACGATGAGCAGCTTCCAGCCTTCGGCGCCGCCACCGGTGAAGATGCCGCGGTCATTGGCAAAGAAGGCAACGGCCACGGTGCCCCACAGGCCGGCGACCAGGTGGACGCCCACGACGTCGAGGGAGTCATCGAAACCGAAGCGGAACTTCAAGCCCACGCCCAGACAGCCCAGCATGCCGCCGAGGGCACCCATGATGAGGGAGGTGACCGGGTTCAGATCGCCCGCAGCCGGGGTAATTGTGACAAGTCCTGCGACCACACCGGAGGCAGCACCCAGGGAGGTGCAGTAGTTATCGCGCACCTTTTCCACGAGCAACCAACCCAGGATTGCGGCAGCCGTTGCGGCGGTGGTGTTTACCCAGGCCAGGCCGGCGAGTCCATCGGCAGCGAAGGCGGAACCACCATTGAAGCCGAACCAACCAAACCACAGCAGGCCGGCACCGAGCATGACCATGGGCAGGTTGTGGGGACGCTGCACGCTCTTCGGGAAGCCTTGGCGCTTGCCCACGACAATCGCCAGAACCAGTGCAGCCGTACCGGCGGAAATGTGGACGACGGTACCACCAGCAAAGTCAATGGGTGCGACGAGCGCTTCCCCACCTTCGCTGCCAAAGATCCAGCTGGTGACGCTGCTTTCGCCCTCACCCAGGATGCCACCACCCCAGACCATGTGGGCCAGCGGGAAGTAGACAAAGGTTGCCCACAGGCCGCTGAAAAGCATCCAGGTCCCGAACTTCACACGGCCGGCAAGTGCACCGGAGATAATCGCGGTGGAAATAACGGCGAAGGTGAGCTGGAATCCGATATCGATGATATTGGCGTAGCCTTCCGCACCTTCGAGGTATTCACCATTGGCATCAAAGATGGAATCCTTGAGCCCGAAGAACTCGAAGGGATTGGCAACGATGCCGCCCCAAGACTCCGTACCGTAGCTCATTGACCAACCCCAGAGGATGTAAATGATGCTGACTACCGCTAGTGAGCCGAAGGACATCAACATCATGTTGAGCACGCCGCGGCGCTCTGTCATGCCTCCGTAAAAAAGTGCGAGGGCTGGGGTCATGAGCAACACGAGAGCCGCGCTCATGAGCATCCAGCTCGCATTGCCTGCGATCACCGAATCCATTATTTCTCCTTGTAGGGTTCCTTCATTGCTTTTCATAACGGTAGTACTACAGGTATATAAATATCTATTGGCCTATAGATTAATCCCCCATGTGGGGTTACCTTGAGCTTGTCACCTCCTGGTTTCCCGCTTTTCACCGCTAAAAGGCTGCCCACTCGAGCGAGGCTCCTTGGCCACCCCTCCACAACATCCGCCCAGAAGCTCAAAGAATTTACTGTGCGTTCACACCGATCCCAAGTTGCCTTAACTTCGGCGCAGTTAGATTGACGTTCCTGATCACTACTCTCTCTGGAGGAACTTCCCCAATGAAGCCGAAGCACTCTTCTCTCGCTGCCCTAGCCCTTGCTTCAACCGTTCTTCTCAGTTCGTGCGGTGAGCCTGCGACCGACGATGAAGATACGAAGGCCGCAAGCGATTCAACCTCTATTACCGTCTATACCTCCGAGCCGGAAGAAAAGGTCGATGAAATCAATGCGGCCTTCAATGAAGAAAACCCCGATATCGAGGTCAAGGTGTACCGCGCCGGTACCGGCGATTTGAACGCGCGCATTTCTTCGGAGAAGCAATCTGGCGATATCGAGGCAGACGTTTTCTGGGCGGCCGATGCACCTACCTTTGAAAATTACGCCGAGGATGGTGACCTCATCGAGCTTGCCGATGTCGATTCCGACGACATCATCGATGAGGCCAAAGACGACGAGAATTTTTATGTCGGCACGCGCATTATCCCTACGGTCATTGCTTATAACACCGACGAAATCGCAGAAGGCGATGCCCCGACCTCGTGGGCGGATCTCACCGATCCGAAGTACAAGGACAAACTCGTCATGCCTAACCCGGCAGTCTCTGGTGCGGCAGCCTTCAACGCCTCGGCGTGGAAGAACAATCCAGACCTCGGTGAAGCGTGGATCGAAGATCTGGGCAAGAATTCCCCGATGATCGCAGAGTCCAATGGCCCTACCTCCCAAGAAATCGCCTCCGGTTCCAGGCCCGTGGGTGTGGTAGTCGATTACTTAGTCCGCGACCTAGCGAATAAGGGATCCCCAGTTGCCCTCGCCTACCCCACCGAGGGATCACCGTATATTTCTGAGCCCGCAGGCGTATTCAAAGACTCCAAGGAACAAGAAGCAGCACAGAAGTACATCAACTTCCTGCTTTCGAAGAAGGCTCAAGAAATCGCCGTCGAGCAGTCGTACCTCCCAGTACGTGAGGATGTGGGAACTCCAGCGGACACCCCTGAACTCGCAGACATTGAGCTCATGGACCAGGACCTGGAGAAAATCACCAAGGATAAAGACGCCGCCGTCGAGGTATTCCAAAAGGCAGTGTCTTCCTAGTTCTTGATGGCTCGTTTGTTGAAAAATCCCTCCGTATCCGCGCTGCGCGTTGGCGTGTGGCTCATTGCCATTGGTCTGTTCATCGCGCCTTTGGCCCTTGTTGTCTCCCTTGCATTGGGCGGGAACCAAATCCCCGTCTTGCTAGAGCAAGGGCTCGGTATTGCTACATGGAATTCGCTTTTCACCACGGCGCTTTCGGCGCTCGCCGCTGTCATCATCGGCACCGTTATTGCCATCGCGCTAGACCGCACGGATATCTACGGCTCTTCGGTACTGCGCCTATTCTTGCTCTCGCCACTCTTAGTTCCGCCATTTATCGGAGCGATCGCCTGGATTCAACTCTTCGGCCCGAATCAGGGTTTGAATAAGCTCTTTGGGTTCGAGATATGGAATATCTACGGCGCCGACGGGGTCATTGCGCTGATGACCATCCACTCTTTTCCCACGGCATACGTCATCATTTCTTCGAGCCTGCGCTCCATCTCCCCGGATTTTGAGCTAGCCGCCCGAGTATCTGGCGCTTCCGTGATGACAGTTCTGCGCACGGTCACCCTTCCGCTCCTGCGCCCCGCCCTGTTATCCGCGTTTACCCTCACGGCAATTGCTAATCTGGCGGATTTCGGAATTCCCGCCATCATCGGCTCGCCGGCTCGGTTCGAAACGCTCGCGACGATGATTTACCGGTTCATTGATTCCGGCACCGTATCCAACCCATTACAGGTGGTCTCGACCATCGGCGTCGTCCTCTTATTTTTGGGAATCGGCGCAGTCATCATGGACTATCTCACCTCCCTGAAAAACTCGTCTTCTACCCATGAGTCCGGAAGCCCGGCCCGCTTTGCACTGCATTCAGCGCGTTGGCCGGTCACGATCATCATGTGGGTGTGCGGACTCGCCATTTCCATTGGCCCAATCCTTGGTTTGGCCTACCGCGCATTGCTGCCGGCTCCTGGGGTTCCGTTTACCTTAGAAACCATCTCGTTGGCGAACTTTAGCAGTGCTTTATCCAACCCGCGCGTTATCGACGGCCTCACCAATTCCGCATTTCTGTCAATAACCGCCGCGATAATCTGCGGGATTCTTGGCTGGGTCATCGGAATTCTAGTGACCCGTACCCAGGGGCGGGGAAATACGCTTTTAACTCTTTCTGCGCTGCTACCGAGCGCGCTGCCTGGGCTCATCATCGGCGTCGCCTGGCTGATTGCCGGACGCTATACCGGGTTATATAACACCATTTGGATAATCCTTATCGCCTACGTCTGCGCTTTTACCGCACTCGTTGTCCAGTCCGTGCGTGCCCCGTTAATAAGCACCCCAGTCACCGTGGAAGAAGCAGCGCGCATTTCTGGTGCCACGCCGCTTAAGGCGCTATTTAGCACCACCGGCGCAATGACCATTCCGGTGGCGATCTCGGGTGCGGTGCTCGTCGCGGTGACCGCGATTCGAGAACTTACTATTTCCGTACTCCTCGTCGCGCCCGGGACCACAACACTGGGTGTCCAAGTCTTCAACCTGCAACAGGCAGGAAATTACAACCAGGCATCGGCACTCGCCCTGCTCTTTGCACTGCTTGGCATCATTGCCCTTGCACTGACTATCCGTGCTCCAAAGGTAAGGACTTAATAATGGCGAAAATTGCAGCTTCCCACCTCACGGTCACTTTTCCGGACGGAACCACCGGACTGCGCGATATCAACCTCTCCATCGAGCCTGGGGAACTCATTGCACTCGTTGGCCCCTCAGGCTCCGGTAAAACCACGCTCCTGCGCACCATCGCTGGCTTTATTTCCCCTTCATCGGGTGAGCTTTACATAGATGGCCGGCAGATGACTGCCATTCCTCCCGAGAAACGCGGCATTGGCATGGTATTCCAACAGCACGCAATATGGCCGCACATGTCCGTTAAAGACAATGTTAGCTACCCGTTGCGCCAGGCGAAAGTAGCAAAGGCCGAGCGCGAAGAGCGCATTTCTGAGACTTTAGCTCTCGTGGGCCTGCCGGGATTCGAGGACCGTACTCCGGACAGCCTTTCTGGTGGGCAGCGCCAGCGCGTTGCCCTGGCCCGGGCGATCGTCGCTAACCCTAAGGTCTTATTGCTGGATGAGGCTCTTTCGGCCCTCGATGAACCATTGCGCGATAATTTGCGCCGAGAGCTGGTAGCCCTGACGCAAAAGCAACGCCTAACCACGATGCACGTCACCCACGATCGCGCCGAGGCGCTGGCAATAGCAGATAGAGTCGTGGTTCTAGACGGCGGCGAAATCCAGCAGATTGCTACCCCGCAACAGCTACTGGAAGATCCCGCTAGCCCGGTGGTCGCGGGATTTATTGCGGATGCCACGATTGTCCAGACCACTATTTCAGGAGGCCGCGTCGAGTGCCCCGCCCTTGGGATCTCTTGGCCATTGAGTGAAGTAACCGTGCGGGACGAAGGCACTAAGGCCGCCATCTTGCCACACCACGCAACAATCGTGGAGGAAAACCATCCAGGCGCCACGGTTGCGGCGGTAGTTGACTCCGCCATTTTCGAAGCCGGGCACTACTCCGTTACCGCCTCCCACGAATCTGGGGTCACGTTCCGCACTACTGCAGTTAATAAACCAGAGCTTGGACAATCGGTGCGTATTCGCTTCTCGCCGCCCCTGATTTATTAATTCACCGCATCGCGCAAACTTTGGCCAGTTCAGCGCTTGCACTGCACCACCATTTACCGCAACGGTTGCACCCGCTTTCGGGCGGGCCTAATATGCTTCCACGCTGGACTTTAAGTTTTCCACTATCGGACTTTCAGCCCACTCATTTCAATTAAGTACCACCTGCAAGGAACGCGTATATGTCCGACTCCGCATCCCCGTCCTCCACTCCCGTGGAAGAACAGTCGTCCCTTTCGCTGGAACACCAGGCAGAGCAGATGCCTGCTGAGGTATCCAAAAAGCGCCGCTTTAGCGATGGCTGGAAGCTCTTTGTATGCATTGCCATCGTGCTCATCGGCGGGTTGGGCTCATCGCTGGTGCAAACCGATGGCGGCAATGTTCAGGTCACCGATCTAAAGATCGCCGGCAAGCACGGCGCTACGGTCACCGCAGATCTCTTCCGCCCGAAGGACGCGACGCCGGAGAATAAAGCGCCCATGGTCATCGTCTCACCCGGTTTCCAGCGCACCAAGGAAACCCAGGTCTCCAACTCGCTTGAATTGGCCCGGCGCGGCTTTGTCACCCTGGTAGTTGACCCATATAACCAGGGCGAATCGAGCTCGCAGCACCCGGATGATAGTGATTCCGCCATCGTGACCGCCATTGATTACGTCACAGACCACCTGGATACGTTCAATTACGTCGATGAGGATCGAATCGGCATTACCGGCCACTCCGCCGGTGGTACCGCAGTGCGCACCGCGGCCAATAAATACGGCAAGAAGGTCGATGATGCGCTCAAAGCCGCCAAGAATCCGGATAGCGAAGGCGGCACCACCATCACGGATGGCGAGCGCAAGCGCGCCGAGGATCTGGATAAGATTTCCGCAGTCTTTATCTCCGGCTGGCTCAAGAACTTAAACGATAAAAAGTTCGCCCACGTGCACTCCAATATGGCGCTGGGCTATGCCCGCTACGATGAGGGCGGTTACCGCAATATCAATGGCGATGGTGATCTGCGCGATGCGCCGGAGGCCCTGTCCATGGTCAATTCTGGGCTCAAGAAACAAGACCAGGTGGACCGCATTGAAATTGGCCATGGGTACGGGGACATCGACAAGGGCACCTACCGCATTGCCTATAACGATGAAACGCTGCACCCGCTGCAGCCGCTTACACCCAGTGCCATCGGCAGTATCCTCGAGTTCTTCGATGACACCCTGGATGCCCCAGTGAAGATGGATTCCGGAAATCAGACGTGGTGGCTCAAGGAGGTCTTTAACCTCCTGTCCCTCATCGGCGGCATTGCCATGCTCTTCCCGCTGACCCGCATGCTATTGCGCACCCGCTACTTTGCGCCAGTGGCACAGGCGCTGCCGACGGTGCCGAAGCGTCCGCGGGGCAAAGAGGCCGCGAAGTTCTGGGCATTCTTCGTGCTTTCGGCGGCCATCGCATTCTTCACGTTCATGCCGCTGGCGAACCTTTCGCAGGACGTCTTCTACGATGCCGCGAATAAGGTCAGCACCTGGTTCTTCCCGGCGCGCATGGTCAACTCGGTGGTCTTGTGGGCCATCGTCAACGGCATCGTGGGGCTTATCTTGTTCTATATCACCCGGGATAAGTCCACCTATGCCCGCGGCGAGCGCGCCCGCGCGTGGGGCATCACGATGAGTTGGCGCACCTTCTGGCGCACGCTGCTGCTGGCCTTCATCTTGCTCTTCGTGTACTTCTCGGTGCTATCCATTGTGTATCTCGCCTTCCACAGCGATTACCGCTTCTTGGTCGTGGCCTCCCGCCCGCTGACGCTGCGCTGGTTCCTGGTGGCGCTGATGTACGTGCCGGCGATGTTCATCTTCTACCTGGCCAATTCCATTCGCGCCGGCGTGGGCACGCGCTATAGCGATACGCCCAAGTGGCAGACCTACCTCATCGCGGCGCTGGCTAACTCCGTCGGCTTGGCGATGATCTTCGTTATCCAGTACTCCGTCTTCGCCGCCACCGGCACGGTGCACTGGACCGATGACTGGCTCTATGTGAACATGCTGCAATCCATCTTGCCCATGATGATCCTGCTGCCCATCTTGAACAAGATGTTTTATGCCAATACCGGCCGCGTATGGCTTGGCCCCCTGGTTATCGCGCCCATCTTTATCACCATGTCCTTGGGCGGCAGCGTGGCCTATATCCCGAGCCTCGCTTAAGCTCTAAGCCATGAGTGAAATCACCAAGCAGTATTCCGTTGACCTTAACCGCGTAGAAAATTCGGTGTACCGCGCCACCAATGCGGATGGCGCCAGCATCGAATTTGGCCGCGGAGAAGGCCTGTTATCGCCGGTAGAGCTCCTGCTGGCCGCCGTCGCTGGGTGCACCGCGGTGGATGTGGATGTCGTAACCTCCCGGCGCACCGAGCCGGAGTCTTTCCAGGTGCGCGCAGAGGGCGACCGCGTGGATGAGGATGGCGCCTCGCGGCTTTCCGATGTCCGCGTTGCCTTCAACCTCGCCTTCCCCTCCACCCCGGAGGGCGATAAGGCCCGCGCGCTCGTGGATAACCTGATCCGGATCTCCCACGAGAAGGACTGCACGGTCTCGCGCACCGTGGAACACGCCACGAACGTGGAATTTAGCAACGTGTCAAAATAAACACGATTCCCCCACTATCTCCTGCTATGGTGCATTTGTTAACTATTGTGACTAATGCGATCACTGCAGGAGCTTTTCATGTCACCGTCTCTGTCTCGTCGCGGCCTCTTGAAGGCAAGCGCCTTTGCCCTTACCGCCGGCGCCATTGGTACGGCCGCACCCTCTGCCGCCGCCCTCGGCCCGGTGCGCGGCACCATTATCGATTTTTCCTCCGGCGTCCCCTCCCCCGCGGCCATCAAGCGCGCGGGCCATATCGGTGCCATTCGCTACGTTTCCAATAAGCGCCCCGGCGCGGCTTGGATGACCGGCAAGCCGGTTACCCTTCAAGAGGCCGCGGCCAATGCCGCCGCCGGCCTGCCCACGGCCTCGGTCTATCAATTCGGCCGCGCCGAAACCGCCGATTGGAAGCAGGGCGCGGCCGGCGCCGCCATCCACGCCCCGCAGGCCATTTCGCTACACAAGGCCGCCGGTGGCCCTACGCACCGCCCCATCTACATCGCCATCGACGATAACCCCACCCGCGAGCACTACACCCAGTTCATCCGGCCGTACCTGCAGGCATTTTCCAAGGCCCTGTCCGTGGCCGGTTACCAGACCGGTGTCTACGGCAACTACAACGTCATCGAGTGGGCCAGCCAGGATGGGATTGGCACGTTCTACTGGATGCACGACTGGGGTTCCAACGGGAAGATCCACCCCAAGACCACCATTCACCAGCTGCCGCAGTCGCGCCAGCAGACCATCGAGAACGTCATCGTCGATGTCAACGAGGTATACGCCAGCGACTGGGGCCAATGGACGCTCGGTTCCAAGCAGCCAGGCATCCAGGATCTCAGCTCCACCCTGGACAAGGCCATCCCAAATATGCCGGATTTGCCGCAGCTCAACGCGGACGGGGTGAGCTTTAAGGGGTCATCGCTAAGCAACGAGCAAATTCGCGGGCTTGCCGATGCCGCCCAGGATATCGCCAAGGCCTTTAAGTAAGCCTATTTCCCCTTGGGCTCGGAGGACTTCTTTTCGTCCTTCTTGTCCTCGTCCTTCTTCTCGCTCGAGGTCGGCTTCTCCGAGGTCGTCTCGATGGGCGGGACGTCCTCGCCGTCCTTGTACTTCAGGAACCGCTCGGTAGCCTTGCCCAGGCTCTCGCCATTGATTTCGCTCTTCACGTAGTCCGTGAGGTCATCGGCAGAGCCATTAATGGAGGCTGCGGCGACGAAGTTCTTGCCAAAGGACACCGAGGAATTGATCGACTTGTCATTGGACCAGCCCCACTTGCTGCCCACCACATTTGAGAGCTTCGCGGTGCCATAGTCTTGGTCATAGCCATCTTCTGAGACCGGATCCGCGTGCGACATCGCCACCAGCACGGGGTGGGTTTCATCGCGCTTGATGAGCTGAGAGATGAAGCTGGCCACGTCATAGGTGGAGGTTTCCGAATAGCCCCAAGTCTCGCCCGCCTTGGTGGATTCCAGATCGTATTCCTTGGCAATCTTATCGATGGAATCCGGGTACTTCTTGAACAGCTCCTCGGCGCTCTTATCAGAAGAGCTGGCGATCATGCCGAGCGCCTCGTATTTGTCCTCGTACTCGCCCTGTTCAATGACGTAGGTGGCGATGTAGAGCTTGATGAGGCTAAGCGCCGGGCGGGGATCGTGTTCTGCCGCAGAGCCCATATACATGCCATCGTGCAGGCGAATATAGCTAATGGAATGATCCTCATCCCCCTTGAGGAACTCATTGATCCGCGGGGGCACGGTTGTCGCCCTATGCGCGGTAATGGTGGTGTCTTCGGCTTTGGCGGTGCTATCTCGCTCGCTATTGCTGCACCCAGCAACCGTAGAGCAGGCAAGCATGCACACGGCAAGGGCGGCACCAGCCTTTACTGATGCCGCCACGTTGAGAGAGGACGGATTAAACACGTCGAACCATATTACCGGTAATTGCTACTTTTCGGGCAATTAGTGCTGGACTGGGGCCTCGACGCCCACACCGGTCAAGGAACGAACTTCCATCTCTGCCGCCAACTCGTCCAAGTTGTCCGGCTTGGTCACGATGGAGACGAACCAGCCGACGAAGAAGGACAGCGGGATGCTGACCAGACCCGGCGAGGTCAGCGGGAAGATAGCCCAGTCCGCGTTCGGGAACATGGCGCTTTCGGTACCGGATACCGCTGGGGAGAAGAAGATGAGGACCAAGCAGGAGACAACACCGGTGTACATGGATGCCACAGCACCCGCGGTGTTGAAGCGGCGCCAGTACAGCGAGTACAGGATGGTCGGCAGGTTAGCCGATGCCGCCACTGCGAAGGCCAGGGAGACCAGGAAGGCCACGTTTTGGGTCATCGCCAAGATGCCCAAGATAATGGAGACGATACCCAGGATTACCACGGTGGCCTGCGAGACGCGCACCTGCTCTGCCTCGGTGGACTCACCGTTGCGGATAACCGCGTGGTAGATATCGTGCGCAATGGAGGCGGAGGCGGTAATCGCCAGGCCCGCCACCACGGCGAGCACGGTAGCAAAGGCCACGGCGGAAATAATGGCCATGAAGATGGAGCCACCGATTTCCAGTGCCAGCAGCGGTGCCGCGGCGTTCGCGCCACCCGGTGCGTTCAGGATGCGGTCCGGACCAACCAGTGCGGCTGCACCGTAGCCCAGGATCAAGGTCATCAGATAGAAGGCACCGATGATAACGATGGCCCAGGTCACGGAACGACGTGCCTCAACGGCGGTCGGCACGGTGTAGAAGCGCATCAGAACGTGAGGCAAGCCGCCCACGCCCAGCACGAGGGACATACCCAAGGAGATGAAGTCCAACTTAGCGGCGGTAGAGCCACCGTACTTCAGGCCCGGCTCCATGATTTCCTTAGCCTCATAGCCCTTTTCATGGAGGTAATCAGACGATGCGTGCATATCAATAGCGGTGCTGAACATGTTGCTGAAGCCACCGCGCAGGGAGACAAACACCATGATGCACATGATGACCACACCGGTCACCAGCAGGACGGCCTTAATCATCTGCACGTAGGTCGTGCCCTTCATGCCGCCGACCAGGACGTAGAGAATCATCAACACGCCGACGATACCGACGACGACTGCCTGCCACTTAAAGTCATGGATGTTTAGCAGCACGGCCACCAGCGAACCGGCGCCGGCCATCTGTGCAATGAGGTAGAACAGCGTCACGAAGAGCGTGGCGATGGACGCGGCCACGCGCACCGGCTTTTGCTTCAGGCGGAAGGACAAAACGTCCGCCATGGTAAAGCGGCCCACGTTACGCATCGGCTCGGCCACGAGCATCAGGGCGACAAGCCAGGCGACGAAGAAGCCGACGGAGTACAAGAATCCGTCGTAGCCGTTTAGCGCCACCGCACCGACGATACCGAGGAAGGATGCCGCAGAAAGGTAGTCACCGGAAATGGCCAAGCCATTCTGGCGGCCGGAGAACGAGCCACCACCGGTATAGAAGTCAGATGCCTTCTTCGTGGTCTTTCCGGCGCGCAACACGACGGCCATGGTAACCACGAGGAAGATGCCGAAAATGGAGATATTCAGAATCGGGTTACCGGCAGAAGTTTCTTGTGCAAGGTAAGTGGTAGTCATTTACTTGGCCTCCAACTTCTCACGAATAGCAACCGATTTAGGCTGAATATTCTTATTGGCGTATTTCACGTAAATCCAGGTAATGATGAACGTGGTGAGGAACTGGGCCAGGCCGAAGACGAGGCCGATATTCCAGCCGCCATCGCCAAGCTCAATGGCCATAAAATCAGGCGCAAACACGGCGGTGAGCACGTAGACGATGTACCACACGAAAAACGCGACGGTCATGGGAAAAGTGAAACTACGATAAGCGCTGCGCAGCTCGCCAAACTCTTCGCTATCGCGCATTTCTATGTAGTCGGCTGCCGTAAGCTCACGGCGCTCGACGGGAGCAGTTGTATCACTCATAGAAGGGTTGTCTCCTTGGGTGAGAGAGGTTCTGTACAAACGAGGCGCAATGTGTTGTTCATCACTACCCGCGTTGCTATGTAAGATACAGAACATTTTTTGCAAAGCAGTAAATATTGCCAATGCACCCCACAAAAACTCCCCCCTTTCAACCCGATAGGTTCCGGTCAACTGGGCTAATATTCTTTGCACATCACCCCCCTTCACCCTAGATTCAACCGGTTAGCGAATTTTGTTAACTAGAGGTTAACTAATCAGTAAAGGCGACACAAAAGGAACCACTTATCAACGCGGTTGGCGCCTTAACCAGCACGTACTCCCCCACTCAGCCATCCTGCACAGCAAAAGCCACCGACGACGCCGTCGCCGGTGGCTCCTTCGCCCGAGAGTTCTTTCTTAGCCCTCCGCGCCCGGGAATTCGCGGGGATCATTAAACATACGGCCAAAACCTTCTTGGCCTTCCAAGGAGTCAACAGCCGCGATTTCATCCTTGCCCAGCTCCAGCTCTGCGGCGGCCAGGTTCTCCTGAAGCCGCTCGCTGCGGGCGGACTTCGGGATAACGGAAATGCCCTTGGCCATCAGGTAAGCCAGTACCACCTGGCCCTCGGTAGCCTCATGCGCGGCGGCAACCTTTTCAATCTCCGGGTTATTGAGCACCACGCCGCGCGCCAGCGGAGACCACGCCTCGGTCACGATGCCGTGCTTGTGGTGGAATTCGCGCAGCTCAGGCTTGGTAAACCCAGGGTGCAGCTCCACCTGGTTGAGCACCGGGGTGATGCCGGTCTTGTCAATGAGGTCCTCGAGGACCTCCTCGTAGAAGTTAGCGACACCGATGGAAGCGATTTGGCCCATCCCCTGCAGGCGGGCAATGGATTCAAAGGTCTCCACGTACAGCCCACCCTGTGGCCATGGCCAGTGGATGAGGTACAGGTCCAAGTAATCCAGCTTCAACTTCTCCATGGATTCCTGGAAGGCCTGTTCCGCCTTCTGCGCGCCGTGGTGGGAGTGCCAGACCTTGGAGGTAATAAACAGGTCCTCGCGGGTGACGTCGCCCGCGTCAATGGCTTGTTTGAGCGCAGTACCCAATGCCTCTTCGTTCTTGTACAACGTCGCCGTATCAAAGTGGCGGTAGCCCAAGTCAATGGCTTCGCGGACTACGCGAATGCACTCATCGTCATTGAGTTTGTAGGTGCCCAGTCCAAGCTGGGGCATCTCGCGGTCATCATTGAATGAAATAGTTGGCACAGTCATAGTTCCCATTGTGCCCCAGTTTCTCGTCTTATGCGGCCCCTTGCGGGAACTGACTGCCCCTACACAACGAAAAACCGGCTCCCCCTTAAGGGAGCCGGTTCAACGATTTTTAGCGCAGCTTAGTCGGCGCGGATGAGGTCAATGATAAAGACCAAGGTGCGGCCGGACAGCGGGTGCGCACCGCCGGCGGGGCCGTAGGCCTTTTCCGGCGGGATGATGAGTTGACGGCGACCGCCTACCTTCATTCCCGGGATGCCCTCTTGCCAGCCGGCAATGAGACCGGTCAGTGGGAACTCGATGGACTGGCCACGGTCCCACGAGGAATCGAATTCTTGGTTGGTCTCATATTCGGCGCCAACGTAGTGGACCTCCACTACGCCACCAGGCTTGGCTTCAGCGCCATCGCCTACGACGATGTCCTCGATAACGAGGTCGGTCGGCGCTGGGCCAGACTGGGCTTCAATAACAGGTTTATCCATGGGGATTATTCTCCTTGGGAAATCTAGTTTGTTCGTGCGGTCGCAATGAAACCGAACCGAGCTGCACCAATTATAGTGCTCAAGCCCGATTCGGTTGAATTGGGGCGACCAAAAGCGCTATTTAGCGCTCGCTGCGAGGGGTAACCTTGCGCAGGGTTTCACCGGTGTAAATCTGGCGAGGACGGTTGATCTTGGTGTTCATCTCCAGCTGCTCGCGGTACTGAGCGATCCAGCCCGGCAGGCGGCCGATGGCGAAGAGGACGGTGAAGAAGTCCGTTGGGAAGCCCATGGCGCGGTAGATGAGGCCGGTGTAGAAGTCCACGTTCGGGTAGAGCTTGCGGGAGACGAAGTAGTCGTCATTCAACGCAATCTCTTCCAGCTTCATGGCCAAGTCCAGCATCGGGTCGCCGCCCAAGTGATCGATGATCTCGTGTGCGGTTTCCTTAACGATGGCCGCGCGTGGGTCGTAGTTCTTGTACACGCGGTGGCCGAAGCCCATCAGGCGAACGCCCTTTTCCTTGTTCTTCACGCGGTTCATGAAGTCGGTAGCGTCGCCGCCGTTGTTCTTCTCGATGTCCTCGAGCATCTCCAGCACGGCCTGGTTAGCGCCGCCGTGCAGCGGGCCGGACAGGGCGTTGATGCCGCCGGCGATGGAGACGAACATGTTGGCCTGTGCGGAACCAATCATGCGGACGGTGGAGGTGGAGCAGTTCTGCTCGTGGTCAGCGTGCAGGATGAGCAGCTTGTCCAGTGCCTTGGAGACAACCGGGTCAACCTCGTACTCCTCGGTGGGGTAACCGAACATCATGCGCAGGAAGTTCTCGCGCGCGTTCAGGTTGTTATCCGGGTACATATAAGGCTTGCCCTGGGATGCGCGGTAAGCGTAAGCGGCCAGCATCGGCACCTTAGCAAGCAGGCGAACGGTGGCCTTGTCCAGCTGCTCCTCATCCAGTGGGTCCAGCTGGTCCTGGTAGTAGCTGGAGAGAATGTTCACGGAGGACGCAAGCACGGCCATCGGGTGTGCATCGCGCGGGAAGATGTTGAACTGCGCCTTAAAGTCCTCATCCAAGAGGGTGTGGTGGCGGATGGCGTTATTGAACTCCGACAGTTCCTGCTCGTCCGGCAGGTGGCCTTTAATCAGCAGGTAGGAAACCTCATTGAAGGTGGCGTTATTTGCCAATTCCGCAATATCGTAGCCGCGGTAACGAAGGATGCCTTCCTCACCGTTAATGAAGGTAATCTTGGACTCGGTGGAGCCAGTGGAGGTGTAGCCGGGGTCGAAGGTAACAAGCCCGGTTTCCTTGCGGAGCTTGGAGATATCGAAGCCGGAATCGCCCTCAGTGGACTGCTTGATGTCCATCTCGTACTCGTTGCCGGCGTGCTTGAGTACTACCTTGTTTTCTTCAGTAGACACGGAATTTCCTTTCCCTGTTAAAGAGTTCTTTAAGGCACTAACTTATTCAAGTCAGCCTTATACCTATTCACACTCTAGCAAACTTTGTGATACTGCCAACAAGTTTACGGGCATCAAAATACCTGCCATCCAACCGGAACTGTTCTACACTAGCGGCATGAGTACTCCAGAAATCACACTGCCAGCAGATCTCTTGCCTTCCGATGGCCGCTTTGGCTGCGGACCCTCCAAGGTGCGCCCCGCCCAGATCGAGGCTATTGACCCCGCTATCGTGGGCACCTCGCACCGCCAGCCGGCGGTGAAAAACCTCGTCGGTTCCGTGCGCGAGGGCTTAAGCGATCTCTTCTCGCTCCCGGAGGGATACGAAATTGTCCTGTCCCTGGGCGGTGCCACCGCCTTTTGGGATTCAGCTACCTTCGGCCTCATCGAGCGTCAGTCGGCCCACCTTACCTTTGGCGAGTTCTCCACCAAGTTTGCCAAGGCCTCTTCCAAGGCCCCGTGGCTCGATGCCCCGGCTCTTACCGAATCCCCCGCCGGCACCGCCCCGGATCCGCGCGAGCTTGCGGCCGATGCCGATGTCGCAGCCTGGGCCCACAATGAGACCTCGACCGGTGCGATGACGGAGGTTGTCCGCCCCCACCCCCACAACGACCAGCAGCTCGTGCTTGTCGATGCCACCTCTGGCGCCGGCGGCCTTCCCGTCAATATCGCAGAGACCGACGTGTACTACTTTTCGCCGCAGAAGTGCTTTGCTTCCGACGGCGGACTCTGGCTCGCCGCCATGTCCCCAGCCGCACTGGAGCGCATCGAAAAGATCAATAACTCCGACCGTTTCATTCCGGAGTTTTTGAACCTGCAGACCGCGGTGAACAACTCCCGCAAGAACCAGACCTATAACACCCCGGCGATCGCCACCCTGCTCATGCTGGATAACCAGATTCAGTGGATGAATGACGATGGCGGCCTCGACGGCATGGTCAAGCGCACCACCGAGTCCTCCTCCACGCTGTACAACTGGGCCGAATCCCGCCCAGAGGCCACCCCGTTCGTCAGCGACCCGGCAGCGCGCTCGCTAGTCGTGGGCACCATCGACTTCGACGACTCCGTGGATGCCGCCTACCTTGCCGCCACCCTGCGCGCCAACGGCATCCTCGATGTCGAGCCGTACCGCAAGCTGGGCCGCAACCAGCTGCGCGTGGGTATGTTCCCGGCGATTGAAACCGAGGACATCGCCAAGCTCACGCAGTGCATCGACTACGTGCTGGATGCCAACTAAGTGATCAACATGCCCCGCCGCCTCGCATGGCGCGGGGCCTTTTCGCGTTATAGTTGACTGCATCACAGATCCGTCCTTCCGTCGATAGGCAAAGGAGCGCCACACTATGCGCGAGCTGTTTCTCGTTGACAGCGAATCGAGCGAAGACTCATTGGTGCTACGCACCGAAGAAGGCGAAGAGTTTTCCCTTCCCATCACCGATGAGCTGCGTTCCGCCCTCACGCCCGCCGCTAGCAAGCCGGAGCCGCCGAAGCTAGCGCCGATGCCCAAGCCCTCCCACGAAGAGGAAGAAAAGCAGATCCGGCCGGCAGAGATCCAAAACCGCATTCGTGCCGGTGCCTCCACCGCGGAGCTCGCGGAAGAAATGCACGTGGATGAATCGCGCATCGAGCCTTTCGCCTACCCGGTCATGCTGGAGCGCAACCGCATTTCTGAGGTGGCCAAGCAGGCCCACCCGGTGCGCGAAGACGGCCCGGCCAAGCTCACCCTGTGGGAAGTACTGGCAAGCTCCTTTGCCGCCCGCGGCCACTTCCTCTCGGAGTCCACGTGGGATGCCTACCGCCACCAAGGCGAGCCGTGGGTTGTGCGGGTGACCTGGAAGGCTGGCCTTTCTGAAAACGAGGCGGAATGGACCTTCAAGCAGTCCATGTCCTCCCCCGCTACGGTCGAGGCCCGCAACTCGGTCGCGGCAGACCTTACGGACCCGGACTTCGTGCAGCCGGTGCGATCGCTGACTTCCCTGGGAAGCGGCCGCTATGACGAAGCCATTGACGGCGATCAGCCCGCCAATGTCACCGATATTTCCGGTTCCAGCGAAGAGACGGAAGAAGAGGAATTCCTGCAGAATCCGTCCTCCGAATCCAAGCCCTCGAAGCGCCGCCGCAAGGCCGTGACCCCGCACTGGGAGGACGTGCTTTTGGGCGTTCGCTCCAATACCAAGCGCCCGAGGGACTAAACAGTGGACATCTCTCATGCCGTTCTCACGCTGTGGTACATCTCCAAGCCCGGCGCCGAAGAAGTTCTCAAGACCGAGCCCAAGGCGGACCGCGGGTTCGGCCGCAAGTTCCTAGCCCAGCTCAACCCCAAGTTCCCGGTCACCCCGATCGGGCAATTTCCCCTGAACCGCTCCGCGCAGACGGATCCGAATGAGTACTACATCGGCGGCTACCCGGGAATTACCGTGGTGCAAACGGTCTGCGAGGGCGATTCCGTTCTGCTCTCCCAGCTGCCGAAAGACCTCTTAAACGCGGTCCCCGCCCAGCGGGTTATCGCGCTGGTCAGCAACGCGGACGAGGATTATGCGGGCTTCGCGCTGTGGGAAGGCGGCGAGCTCAAGCGCTGCCTGTGCGCCACCCGTGACCGCCTGTACGAGGACACCGGCTTGCCCGAGCCTTTCGAGGCACCGTTTTGGGCCGGCGAAAAGGACGAATCCCTCGGCGGCATTTCGCTGCCGTTTAGGCCCCACAGCATCATGGAGGCCGCCCAGGAACACTGGTTGGGCATCACAGTGGGACAGGAAGGCCCAGACCTGGACGTCGTGGGCTATGCCGTGGACGGGCGCCCCGAACCCAAGATCGATCCGCCCAAGCCGAAGCAGCCGGTCAGCGAGTTCGCCGCCCAATCAGCGAATAGGCTGGGCCTGAACGATTATGACGACTACGAGGACCACGATGCCGAGCCGGATTCCACCGGCGATGAGATCCTTTCCACCGCCAAGCACCTCGGCTCGTTGATTGGCAACTGGCTGCGTCAGACGTTCAAGTCGCTCAAGGAACGCTGGCGCTCATAAAAGGAAATGGCGGCGGCGGTTGCCACATTAAGGGAATCGGTACCTGGGGCCATCGGAATCCGCGCGCGGATATCGGTGGCCTTCATCGCGTGCTCGGTAAGCCCGGGGCCCTCCGCGCCAACGAGCATGGCCACCTTGTCCTGCCCGTGCATGGCCTCCGCCAGATGCACCGCTTGGGGGTTGGGGGTTAAGGAAATGAGGGTAAAGGAGGCATCGGCAAGCGCCTGCAGCGAGCGCTGCCACGTGGTGAAACCGCCCTCTAAATGCACAAACGGCACGCGCAGCACATGACCCATGGATACGCGCACCGAGCGACGATAGAGCGGATCCGCAGCACCGGAGCCGAGCAATACCGCATCCACGTTCATGCCCGCCGCGTGGCGGAAGATGGCGCCGATATTTTCATGATCCCCCACGCCCTCCAGCACGGCGATGGTGCGGGCCTGCTCCAGGATCTCACCCACCTCCGGCTCTGGGGCGCGGTCCGCTGCGGCAACCAAACCGCGGTGCATATCGAAGCCCGCGACCTCCGCAAGGGTCTCGCGCGAGACCTCGTAGACGGGGCACTCGGGCTCGCCGTACTCGGCAAAGAAGACCTCCAGCTTCTGGGGAAAGCCCACGAGGCAGCGCATGGGGAACCGCGATTCCATGAGGCGGGCTGCCACCAAGGGGCCTTCTGCAATGACCAAACCCTCGCCGGATTTATCGGATTTGTTGAGGTTCCGAATATCGTCCAGGCGAGGGTCACGGGGATCAGAAATATGCATGCCTTCCAGGCTAGCCGATGGCCTCCGAAATCGGATCGATGCCAAAGTAAATGACGAACAAGCCAGCAAGCAGCCACATGATCCAGTGCACCTGCTTGGCCTTACCAGCAAAGGTGGACATGAGCGCGAAGGAAATAAAGCCCACGCCAATGCCGTTGGCAATGGAATAGGTAAACGGCATGACCACGATGGTAAGGAATGCTGGGATAGCCACTTCCATGCGCGTCCACGGTATATCCGTGAGTTGCGCGGCCATCATCACGCCCACGATGACCAGGACGGGCGCGGCGGCCTCGATGGGAACGATCTCATAGAGCGGGGTGAAAAACATGGCGGCGATAAACAGCAAGCCGGTCATGATATTGGCCAGGCCGGTGCGGGCACCATCGGCAATGCCGGCAGAGGAATCCGCAAAGACGGTATTCGAGGATGCCGAGCCCAGACCACCGGCCACCGCGCCGGCGCCTTCTACAACCAGCGCCTTCTTCATGCCCGGCAGGTTGCCGTTGTCATCCACGAGCTTGGCCTGCTTGCCCAGCCCGGTCATGGTGCCCATGGCATCAAAGAAGTTGGTCAGCAGCAGGGTAAAGATGAGCAGGACCGTGGAAATCACGCCGATATTGGCAAAGGCGCCGACCAGGTTCACATCGCCCACGATGGAAAGGTCCGGCAGGCCACCCAGCGCATCTGGGGCCTCTGGGGCGGCCATGCCCCAGTCCTCGGAGTCCGTGAGCGCCTGGACAATGAAGGCAATCACCGTGTTGAGGATGATGGCGATAAATAGCCCGCCCGGTACATTGCGGATGACCATAAAGGCACAAATAATAAGGCCGATGACGAAGACCACCGCCGGCCAGGTGGCAATCGAACCATTAATGCCCAGGCCCACTGGCACGGTGGTTTGTGCGGCATCGGGCACGCGGGTAACAAACCCGCCGTCCACGAAACCGATCATGGCGATGAACATGCCAATACCTACGCCCATCGCAGCCTTCATGGGCTGCGGGATGGCGTCAAATACCGCGGTGCGGAATCCGGACACGGCGAGCAGGACGATGATAAGGCCCTCGATAACCACGAGGCCCATGGCTTCTTGCCAGGTCAGCCCGCTCGTGGCGACCATGCTGACGGCGACGAAGGTATTCATGCCCAGGCCCGCGGCCATGGCGAAGGGGTACTTCGCAATCGCACCGAAGGCAATGGACATCACGCCAGCGACCAGCGCCGTGGCGGCCGCCACCTGCGGCACGCCCAAGGTATAGCCCTCCGCGTCCGGGCTCGTGCCCAGGATCAGCGGGTTAAGCAAAATGATATATGCCATGGCGAAGAACGAGACCGTTCCCGCGCGTAGCTCGGTTCCGATGGTGGAACCGCGTTCAGAAATGTGGAAATAGCGATCGAGAGTGGCTTTCACGCCGTGCCCTTTCACGTAGAGCGGTATTTTTACGCCCTAAGTGTGCTGCTTTAATCCTCAAATTCAAAATCTTGGTAAATGGGCTTTTCGTCATCGAAGGCCGCGGCCGGCGCCTTCTCCTCGCTCACCCGCGTCTGCGAATGCGCACCACACCCGTAGCGCGCATGCACCACGCGGCCATCAGCGGAATACTCGTTGGCGCATACCCCAAAGTTATCCATGAATTGCATATAAAACGCGCACGTGCGGCACTGCAGGTGCGCCTTCGCCGCCATCTCCGAGTTTGGACCATATTCCTCTTGCCAGCGCTGCTTGGCATCCGCCAGGCCCTTGGCGGAAAGCTCATTTCCGTTCAGGCGCTCATCATCGATGGCCGGTGGCATGAGGTCTCCTGGGCCCAAATCCCCCGGCAGCACGCGGTCCTCGTACGGCACCCATTCCGGGGCCTGCAGCGCCTCCCCGCCCGGTACCAGCGCCACCTCATTAACGGTGACGTAGCGCGAACCTTCCGCGCACGCGAGCACGGCCTGCCATTCCCATCCTGGGTAGCCCGGCATATCCGCCGCAAAGCGATGGGTGACAACGTTGCGGCCCATTCCGGCTACGCCCCTATGCTTGCCGATGCCCCCTTCCCCCACCTCTTCCAAAGCCTCACGCGCAATGCGTACGGCGCGGGAATCGATCAACGGATTTGCTTTTCGCTTACTCACGCCCCTCATTATTCATGATGGCCCGCCGACAGTGGTACATATGGTGCATGTCGTTTCTCCGCCGCGCCGCGCTCATTGCCGTGCCCTGCTGCGCCTTAACCGCCTGCTCTTCTGATAATTCTGACTCTCCCAATTCTCCCGAACACCTTTCAGTCGAGGTCCTCGATACCGCGCCGCTTCCGGAGAACTCCTTTACACAAGGCCTAGAGGAAGACAGCGAGGGCAATCTCCTGCTCGGTACCGGGCAATGGGGTGAGTCCCGGCTCATCCGCTTCTCCCCTGAAACCGGCGAGATCCTGCAGGAACATGCCCTCGATGACTCGCTTTTTGGGGAGGGCATTACGCGGTACAACGATTCCATCTGGCAGTTGACCTGGAAGCGCGGGCAGGCCCTGCGCTATGACAGCAACTTCCAGCGCACTAAGTCTGCCACCTATGCCGGCGAGGGCTGGGGGCTCTGCGCCAACCAGGACGAGCTCATCATGTCCGATGGCACCTCTACCCTGCGGCACATGGATCCAGAGACCTTTGCGGAGCGCTCCACCACCGAGGTCACCCTCGAGGGCTCGCCCGTAGAGGATCTCAATGAGCTGGAATGCGTGGACGGTGATGTCTACGCCAATGTGTGGGGAAGTGAAGATATCTACCGCATAGTTCCCTCCTCCGGCGAGGTAACCGCGGTGATTTCTACCGATGCCATCGATAAATCGAAATATACCGATCCCGATGACGTCTTAAACGGCATCGCGCATATCAAGGGCACCGATGAATTCTGGCTTACCGGCAAGCGGTGGGATGAGCTCTACCGCGTTCGAGTAAAGTAATGGGCCATGGCAACCCGTAAGGAAGCAAGGAAAAAGTCGCTGCTGCAGATCCTCGCGCTGATCGTGGTCGTGGCCGTCATCGTCGCCTCCGTGGTGATCTTTCAAAGCTGGCGCAATTCGCGCCCAGGCCCAGAGCCGAGCGAGATTGCTATTACCGCCTCCGTGGGGGATAACACCAAGGAGGTCACACCCTACCTCGTGTGCGAGCCGGGAACCGATTGCCCCGAAGGCGATGTCCCCCAGCTAACGGTGGGCGAAGATGACACCCTGCACCTGGAAATCCCCGAAGAGATTTCTAATCACGAATGGAAGGTGCTGTCCATTTATGATGACCCCGCCGCCAATGACGAAACCTCTCACGGTGCAAATGAAACGACCGAGGTGGATATCCCCGGTTCGGTAGATCCTATCGAGGCATCGACTGGAGAGCGCCCCCGGCTCATGGTGGTGGAGGTCTCCTCCCTCATGATTGGCACCGACGACGATGGCGAAGAAACCCCCCTCGCCACCGTGTGGTCCCTATCCACCATGGATGATTAACTATCTAAATCCTTCGCAATCGCGCGGAGGATTTCTGCTACTTGGCGCCCGGTCTTGCGCTCGGGGTAGCGCCCCGAGTTCAGCACCGGCTGCACCTGGGATTCCAGCAGGGTCATGACATCAGAGACCATGCTGCCGAGCTCTTCCGGCTTGCGCGACGGCGTCCGGCGGCGTGGCTTATCCAGCACGCGCACCCGCAGCGCCTGCGGCCCGCGGCGCCCCGCCGCGAAATCGAATTCGATGCGCTGGCCCGGAAAGATTTCTTCTACTCCCTTGGGCAGGACATTCCGGCCGACGTAGACGTCTTCATCGCCCGGGTTGCTAACGAAACCGAAACCTTTCTCGGCGTCATACCACTTCACTTTGCCAATGGGCATAGGTATCCACCTCTTCTCTTGGGTAAATTCTTAAGTTTAGCTGGAAGTTATACAGAACAGAAGTTCCACATGTCATGTGATATAGTTCACAACACCGCAATTACCTGCGGAAATATTGCGGACGGAACCACAATAGTCTCAATTCTTTCCCATTTAGTGCCCAGAACGTGACTATTTCGTTATAAACCGCTACGCTGGCCCCCAGTGTCGCCGCAAAGAAGGTTTCCCCGCCCATCCTTTCTTCTAGGCGCAAAACATTTCCACGAAAACGGGCACCACGGAAAGGACTACTTTTATGAGACGCCACTCCGCTAAGACTAACCACTTTGCCGCTAAGTTCACCGCGGGCACCGTTGCCTTGGGCGCAGCCGCTGCCATCATGGCACCGAACGCCGCCGCTGCCCCTGACTCCGACTGGGACCGCCTCGCACAGTGCGAGTCCGGCGGTGACTGGCACATCAACACCGGCAATGGCTACCACGGCGGCCTGCAGTTCAACGCGCAGACCTGGCAGGCATACGGCGGCGGTGAGTTCGCCCCTACCGCTAACCAGGCAACCCGCGAGCAGCAGATTGTGATCGCTGAGCGCACCCTGGCTAACCAGGGCTGGGGCGCATGGCCCGCATGCTCGGCCTCCCTTGGCCTAAACTCCGCGCCGACCGAGCGCACCGCGCCTTCCGCACCCGCTGAGGCACCGCAGCCAGTGCAGCAGGCAGTAGAAAACAAGTCCGATGAGCTCGCTGTAGACGCCGTCTACAACCTCGTTAAGGACACCGCTAATGCTTACGGCCTGCAGTTGCCGGCGCAGTTCACCGACTTCTACCACGCAAATCGCCACGACTTTAACGCGTTCTACTCTGCAAACCGCAACGTCATCGACCCGATTGCACAGCTGGTTGAGACCTTCAGCCGCTAAATAAACGCATAAACGCATAAAAATTCCCCTCGCCGTCCGCGGCAAGGGGAATTTTTTAGCGGTTGATGCGGGTATAAGGGTGAACGTAGTTCAACTTCTCCGCCGGCATCGGCAGCACCAGATCGTCGCCGTAGGGGCTGGAAGCACCAGCAAAAGGCGCAGAAATTTCCGTAATTGCATGCTCGCGGTGTTCATTGTCCGGCCACGCCGGGGAAACAAAGCCATTCTTTTCATTCGACATAGCTTTATTATTTCAAACCTCGAGCAAAAACGTAACTCAATCCGGCGCTAAAATTGTGATTTATCATGACTCAGTCCTCCCACCTCCCGCATTTTCGCACCTGGCTTAATTCCCTTTCGGAAGAGGAACTGGCCACCATTCTTCGCCACCGCCCCGATGTTTTAACCCCGCTGCCGCCCTCCATCGCGGCGCTGGCCACGCGGCTCCTCTTGCGCACCTCCATCGCCCGAGCGCTAGCGGAGTGTAACGCGCAGCAGTTGGCGGTTCTGGAGGGCATCGCCAAGCGCGGCGGCGAGCTTGCAGAGGTAGAAGACCACAACCCCGCCATCACCCGCGAGCTCAAGGACCGCGGCCTCGCCTTCGGCGCGGTGCAGATTCCGCCGGAGGTCATGCCCGCGCTGCCCACGGGCTGGTCGCTACTCAACCAGCTCGAGGTATCGCCCGCGACAATCGATGCCCTCGCCGAAGACGAACGCCACGTCCTTGCCACCCTGGCGCGCTCCAATGGCATCGGTACCAGCCGCGAAACCAATCAGTCCCACCCGGTGCCGCGGCTGATTTCCAAGCAGCTCTTGCAGCGCGTCGACTCTCAGACCGTACGCCTCCCGCGCGAGGTTCACCGCGCGATGAAGGGGCACACCGTTCCGCACATTCCCACCGAGCCCTCCGCGCGCCGCGGCCAGCCCACCGCTGACCGCAAGGCCGATGACGCCGGTACCGCCGCAGGCCTGTCCGTGGTGCGCGGCATGCAACAGCTCATTTCTGCCCTCGGCACCCGGCCAATCGAACTGCTCAAGGATAAAACCGTCGGCGTGCGCCCCCTTGCCCAGCTCAGCAAGCAGCTCGACATCGCGGAACCAGAGCTGCGCCGCCTGATTACGCTTGGCCTATCTGCGCGGCTCATCAACCGCGGCGAGCCGTCCGGGTACGAAGGGAACTTCCTCGCGCCCACCGACTCCGCCCAAGAGTGGCTCAATGCGGAACTAGCCGCGCAGTGGCGCGTGCTCCTCGCGGCCTGGAAATACTCCCCCTGGACCCCGTGGGAATCGGGCCGGGTGCTTTCTGCCAGCACCGACCGCCTGCCCAAATTTCGCCGGCATATCCTCGATGTCTACCTCCACTCCGCGCAGCCGCTGTCCGCGGCCGAATTTCAAGCGGATCTGCATTTTTCCTTCCCGCTTTTTGCCACGCATACCTCCCCGGAGACCATCGATGAGCTGCACCGCGAGGCCGAATGGATAGGCGCCATCGCGCTCGGGCGAGCCACCAGCGTGCTTATCGATGGCTTCGATGCCGCCGATTCCCTCACGCCCGACACCATCGATTATTTCCTGGTTCAGGCGGATATGACCGTGCTCGTGCCAGGGCCCCTCGAGCCCGCGGCCCACCACACCCTGGAGTCCCTCGCAGACTTGGAATCACCCGGCCTCGCCAGTGTTTACCGCATTAGCGATGCCTCCCTTCGCCGCGGCCTCGACCGCGGGATGACGGGCACGGAGATCCGCGATTTCTTCGCCGCGCATGGCGATGTCCCGCATACGCTGGCGTTCCACATCGAGGACATCGCCAAGCGCCACGGCACCCTGCGCTCCGGCCCTGCCCTGTCCTACCTGCGCAGCGAAGACCCAGCCCTCTTGCAGATCGCCACGAAGGCCGCCCCGCTGCGCCTGCTGGCCCCCACGGTCGCGGTTTCCCAGCTCCGCGTCAGCGAGCTGTTGGAACGCCTGCGCGAGCACGGCCTCTCCCCCGCCGCCGAGGACGAAACCGGCGCTAGCCTGTCCATCGCGCCCGAGCCCGCGACGCTTCCCACGCCCAGCCCTCGCGCCCAGGCCGCGCCGCCGGATATCGCGCGTGCGCTGCGCAACCTCACCACCGGCGAGGCCCCGAGCCAGCCTAACCTGGATCTGGTCCACGCCGCCGCGCGCACCGCACGCCCCATCATCATTGGATACGCCGATAAGAATGGCAATACCAAGACCCGCACTGTTACCCCACTGACCGTCGCCGGTGGCCAAATCGATGCCCGCGCCGCCGATGGCTCCACCATCCGGTTTCCCTTGCACCGCATCACCTCCGTTACCCTAGACGCATGAACGGACCACTGATTGTGCAGTCGGATAAGACCGTCTTGCTGGAAGTCGATCATCCAGATTCCGCCGCTGCGCGCACCGCCCTCGCGCCGTTCGCGGAACTGGAGCGCGCCCCCGAGCACGTGCACACCTACCGCATCACTTCCCTGGCGCTGTGGAATGCCCGCGCCGCCGGGCACGACGCCGAGCAGGTCGTCGATGTCCTAGAAACCTACTCCCGGTTCCCGGTCCCACAATCGCTGCTTGTCGATGTCGCCGAGACCATGTCCCGCTACGGCCGCGTACGCCTCCAGGCGCACCCAGCCCACGGGCTCATCCTCGAATCAGAAGAGCCCGCTATCCTCACCGAGCTCTCCCGCGGCAAGGTAGGAAAACTGCTGGGGACGCGCATCGATGACAACACCATCGCCGTCGCGCCTTCTGAACGCGGCCGCCTCAAGCAAGAACTCCTCAAGGCCGGCTGGCCCGCCGAAGATCTCGCCGGCTATATCGACGGCGAATCCCACCCCATCGCGCTGAACGAGGACGGCTGGCACCTGCGTGATTACCAGGAATACGCCACCGATGCCTTCTGGTCCGGCGGTTCCGGCGTCGTCGTGCTGCCCTGCGGTGCTGGCAAAACCATCGTGGGCGCCGCCGCCATGGCCAAGGCGCAATCCACTACCCTCATCTTGGTCACCAATACCGTTGCCGGTCGCCAGTGGCGCGACGAACTTTTGCGCCGCACGACGCTTTCTCCAAACGATATCGGCGAGTACTCCGGCGAGAAGAAGGAAATCAAGCCGATTACCATCGCCACCTACCAAGTGGTCACCCGGAAAACCAAGGGTGAATACCGCGCCCTCGAGCTCTTCGATTCTCGCGACTGGGGCCTTATCATCTACGACGAGGTCCACCTGCTGCCCGCACCCGTATTCCGCATGACCTCGGACCTGCAATCGCGGCGCCGGCTAGGGCTTACCGCCACCCTCGTGCGCGAGGATGGCCGCGAGGGCGATGTCTTCTCCCTCATCGGGCCAAAACGTTACGACGCACCGTGGAAAGAGCTGGAAATGGCCGGCTATATCGCCACCGCGGAGTGCATCGAAGTCCGCGTGGATATGGATCCGGAAGAACGCATGCTCTATGCCACCGCACAGCCGCGCGACCGCTACCGCATCGCCGCACAGGCCTCGGCCAAGCTCCGCGCCGTCGATAAGATCCTTGCCTCCCACGACCAGCAAGCGCTCATCATCGGCGGATATGTGGATCAACTGCGCGAAGTAGGCGTGCACCTCGATGCCCCCGTCATCGATGGCACCACCTCTACCGCCAAGCGCGAAAAACTCTTCCAGCAATTCCGCGAGGGCGAGCTGGCCATCCTCGTCGTTTCCAAGGTGGCCAATTTCTCCATCGACCTGCCCGAAGCGGCACTGGCCATCCAAGTCTCCGGCACCTTTGGTTCCCGCCAAGAAGAGGCGCAACGCCTCGGCCGCCTGCTACGACCGAAGGAAACCGAGGCGCTCTTTTATACCCTGGTCACCCGCGACAGCCTAGATGCGGACTACGCCATGCACCGCCAACGCTTCCTCGCCGAGCAAGGATATGCCTACCGGCTCATGGACGCAGTAGACTTAGGCCAATGAAGATCTTTAAGTTCGACGTTGACGAGTCCTTTGCCAAGGCCAATAACGAATTATTGCGCGATTCCAACCGCCTTCGCGTATCCGGGCTTATCTTCGGCCTCATACTAATCATCGCCGGCGCCGCTGTTTGGTGGAGCTTTTCCTGGGGGATAACCGTGGGCTTAGGGCTCATCCTCTTTGGCATCGTCGTTGCCATCGTCGGCGTCGCCGCCGCCAGCAAGGTGGGAACGGCCCAATCGCTGTATGATTCTTATCCGCTCGCTCCCGCCGTCATCGCGCAGGTCAACGAGCGAGACATGATCCTTCTTGCCTTGGTGAATACCAATGTGGATCCGTCCCTTCCCCCACGCTGGGGCGCGTGCCTGCGCACGGTAACCTCCATTCCCGGCATCCAACGCACCGTGGGCACCAAGGTTCCGGTGGCCGCCGTGTCCGGCCAGCGTTCCACCTCCGATAAAGAGCATTGGCAGCAAATCTCCCCCATGCCCATTGCATGGGGAACCCCCGATGCTGAAACCGTCACCATCGCCCGCAAATCCATCCCCCAGGAACAATGGCAGCGCCTAGAGCGCGCCCGCAAGCGGCTTTCCGATGTCAAAGCCACCCGCTATGACCTGCTCGTCCTCTAGTCAGGACTCTCAAGCACCAGATTGTTTCTGGTGCTTTTTCTTTTTGTGGTCTAAGAATTGCTTCCAGGTGTAGTGCCAGTGTGTGTTGTGGGTGGCCAGTGGTCCTTTCGGGTGGTCTACTTGGTAGGTACGGTGCCGGTTGCTGAGTCCATGGTGTAGTTGACGCGTCGGTCGGTTTTGATGTTGAGATGGTGTTGGCAAAAATTCACTGGATTACTAATCCATGAAATGCTCTAACTCTTATGGGGCATCCTGTTGTAATGATGACCTTTCTGAGGTTACCCTCGTTTGGTGGACACCCGATTAGTGCGGATTTTGTGTCCGTAGGAGAGGATGTTCATTGTGAGTCAACAACGCCAGAAATACAC